>CAZVRB010000108.1:10522-11869 GCA_964629365.1 uncultured Leptospiraceae bacterium | reverse complement strand
TTTCTCCGTATAAGTTTTTTGTCCTCATATACCTATACGAGTAAAAAGGGGGGGATGGTAAAAAAAAGTTGGTGTTTTTGGGGAAAAAGTTATGCAGGTGTGATTACTTGAACCGTTGGAAAATACGAATGTATCCGAGAAGTATCCCTGGTAATTACTGGTAATTCTGTTACCGCGGCATGTGCGCCGATATAGAAATCCGGCAGTGTTGAATTTTTTGAACCTTTTCTTCTTCGGTATTGTAAGAAGGCCTTGCCAGCCAGGAATAGAGCTTCCCTGGGTATCGGGATTATTTTAAATCCACCCAGTGATATTGCTTCTTCCAGTTCCTCTATTTTATTGAAACCTATTGATATTTCTGTATAAATAACAGGATTTATATATAATATATGATCTTCACTATACATGCTCAGGGTCTCTTCTGACCAGTCAGCCCATTCCTGATTATCTTCAAGTATATCCAGGATAACATTTGAATCTACAAGTACCCCCATTAATTATTGCCCCGGGTAAGTGCCATGATTTCATCCGTGCTCATCTTAACGGTTGCAGTACCCCTTATTTCGCGAAATCTTTTACGGCTTTTTTCATGGTTGTTTTTCTTTTTTACCAGGTAGATATTTCCGTCTTCATCAATAAACTCGACTTCACTATTACTACTAATGCCGTATTTTTCCCTTATATGAAGGGGGATGGTTACCTGCCCCTTGGTTGTTACTTTCATAATATTGTTCCTCCGAGTAAGAGTAATACTTTGTAAAGTATTACTTGTTGCCATTCATGTCAAGTACATTTGAATATTGGATCAGTTTTATTAAAGGGAGGCATTTATAAAACACTCCCAATAAAGGTGTTTCAATATTTCTTGATTTCATATTTTAACCCGGTATTATAGTGAGTAGTTTAAGAATATGTTAGGTCATAAGAAAACTATGGAGCCATATTTGGACTTTGGTGTCTTTCAGAGGCTTAAGGAGCGCAAAGAATTCAACCAGGTTCGGGTATCATTCGACACTATAGGGTGTGAACCAGGGGTAGACCTTGATCTTGGTGAAGAGCTTGTGTTTGAATTTATATCGCAATATCTACCTGAAGAATCTGATCGGGTTGGTAAAATATTCAGTAAATCAGGAGCATATTCCCGATTTAAAGATCTCTTGTCGAAGAAAGGCCTTCTTGATAAATGGTACGACTTTGAAGATGAGCAAAATAAAAATGCCCTTAAGCAGTGGTGCCTGGAGAATGATATTAAAATTAAGGATTAACCATGCCTCTTACCCATACGGCAATTTCATTGTATGTACCATATTGATTGCATGTTGATGTTATCTGGAGGGTTGATATAAC
>CAZVRB010000108.1:0-10422 GCA_964629365.1 uncultured Leptospiraceae bacterium | reverse complement strand
GGAATGACAGAGAGATGATACGGGAATGACAGTATTGGACATGATGACATAAATACCCCGCTATTCTCTCCAGTGTTCGGGCTTATCCAGTGCTTCGCAGCATTGCACTTTGCCCTGTACACTATCCAGTATACCGGGTCGCAACTGTTGCACCATCCAGGCATCGGCATCTTTATCCGGTATGGGGTAGGGTGCCTCCAGTCCCCGCACACCGGCGGGGGTAAATCCCGAACGTGGATAATAATCGGGATGACCCAGCACAAATACCAGGTCAACCCCTTCACGGCGCAGCGTTTCAAGGGCGTGACTGATCAAAAGGGTGCCAACCCCGCTATGCTGGTGTTGGGGAACTACGGCAAGGGGTGCAAGGATACGGACAGATACAGGCTGCCCGGCTTCTGCAAGCTGTGCCATGCTGAAGAGCACGTGTCCCACCAGTTCACCGTTCTGTTCTGCCGCAAGTGACAGAAGGGGGTGGGCTGTTTGGTCATGCAGCAGGTCTTTCACCAGGCCTGCAATCTCAGGGCCGTGTTGTTCGCCGAAGGCTTCAAGGTGTACCTGGATGACGCGTGGTTCATCTTCTGCTGTTGTGTGTCGTATTTGCATTAGTGTACCCTGTTTAAAATAATGCTCATTCTGCAATATAATGACTCAGTGTGCAAGCAGCATTTGGTTTTTCATGATAACTGAAGCAACACTATGCCGAACAGGGTTTCTCACGGGGGCACAAAGGCACGGGGTGCACGGGAATGATTATATTGGAAGTTGATTTACCCGCATCCAAAATGAAATCAATAAAATATTTGAATTATTACATATATGTATATATAATAGGTTGCGTTTGAAACGGGGTGTATATGGTAACAATTGAAAAAGTGAAGCAATATGCTGAAAAGTACAGCGTTCTGCTTGTAGAAGACGATTTGCAGCTTCGGGCCACTACAGTGCCCGTGCTGGAAATGATCTTTCCCGAAGTGGACGCTGCAGAGAATGGCAAAGAAGGCCTGGAGCTATACAGTAAGAAGAAACACAGGGTTGTCATTACCGATATTGAGATGCCGGTAATGAACGGTGTTGACCTGGTAAAGGCCATCCGAAATATAAATCCCCGTCAACCCATCATAGTGATCTCGGGTCACGAAGAGGCGTATTACCTCATACAGCTCATTAACCAGGGAATACATCATTTTTTACCCAAGCCATTTGAGATACAGAATTTTCTGAATATACTTGAGCGGGTGCTTCGGTATATGAAACTGCAGGAACTGGAGCTTGATTACCAGCGTCAACTTGAAGACGAGGTGGCCCAGCGAACAAGTGAACTCAACAAGTCGCTGACCATTATAAGTGAACTGGGCGAGGAGATGGTACTCCGTCTTACCAACGCGGTGGAGTTGCGGGACACCCATACCGGTGCCCATATCAACAGGATGGCCATGTATGTTGAACTCCTTGCATCAGTCCTTAAACTTAATAATGAAATTACCGAGGGCTTGAAATTTGCTGCACCACTTCATGATATTGGGAAGATCGGTATACCCGATGACATCCTTTTAAAGCCGTCAGAGCTTACCAGTGAAGAGTGGATGATCATGAGAACTCATACCGAAATCGGGGCACGAATACTTGAAAACTCGAAGTATGAACGGGTTAATGTAGCATGCTCGGCTGCCCTGAATCATCATGAATGCTGGAATGGAAGCGGGTATCCCCATGGTCTTAAGGGAGATGATATCCCGCTGGAAGGCCGTATTATTGCAATATGTGATGTATATGATGCACTTCGAAGCCAGCGACCCTATAAAAACGCGGTTGATCACGAAGAGGCATGCAGGCGAATACTGGAAGGTGATGACAGGTCACTTCCTTCAAATTTTGATCCCTACATACTGGATGCCTTTAAGGAACTGTGTAATGATATCAGGGACATATATGACAGAACAGATAATGTTGTATCACAGTAGTTCTTTCACTTTTATTGATAGCTCTTCGGCAGAATAGGGTTTCTGTAGAAATCCGCTGATACCCCTTGACAGGGCGTCTTTCAGAACATCATCCTCCATAAAACCGGAAACAAGTATTACTATAACCTTTGGATCAATGACTTTCATGCGCTCGAACACTTCAAGTCCTGATATTCCAGGCATGGAAAGGTCAAGCATAACCATGTCAAGGCTGGCATAATCCCTGGTGAAAATATCAAGAGCCTCCTTGCCTCCTTTTGCCGGAATAACACTGTATCCGCATTCCTCAAGGATACCCCCGGTAACCTGTAATATAGCATTTTCGTCGTCTACCACCAGTAATTTGCCGCTACCCCTTGCAATGCGGTGATTACCCGTGATGCTGTCTGTTAACCCGCTACCCGATTCATCGATTGAAGGCAGGTACACGGTAAAGCTTGATCCCTCACCTGGTTTTGAGTATACGTCGATAAAACCCCCATGCTGTTTTACTATGCTGTATGCCATTGCCAGGCCCAGCCCGGTACCTTCTTCTTTGCTCTTGGTGGTAAAGAAAGGATCAAAAATCTGCTGACGGGTGTTCTCATCCATGCCAACCCCCGTGTCTTTAACCTGTATCTTTACATAACTGTTACCCGGAATGACCCCGGGGTGAAGGGAGCTTATGTCCTTGCCCATTAGCACATGCCCTGCTGAAACAGAAAGGGTGCCTCCCTGTTGGTTTTCCAGCCTCATGCTGGTCATTGCATGTGATGCATTCACACACAGGTTCAGCAGTACCTGCTCCATTTGAACGGGGTCGGCCTTTATTCGCAGGGGAGAGGCCCCTATACTAAAATCAAGTTCAATTGATTTCGGGAAACTGTTTTTGCAAAGCTTCATAACATGTTTCATGGTGAGATTTACATCAACGGGGGCCAGTTTCAATTCGCTTTTACGTGAAAGTGTCAGCAGTTGCCTGGTCAGGTCTGATGCGCGGCGGGTTGATTCCAGTGCAGTTTGTATGAAATTCAGTATTTTTTCCCTGTCGGGAAGCTTGTCCCTCTGGAAAAGTATCTCAACAAGGTTGAGGCTTCCCATGATGCCTCCAAGCATGTTGTTGAAATCATGGGCCAGCCCCCCGGCAAGGGTTCCTACTGCTTCCATCTTCTGGGCCTGTAACAGCTGCGCCTGTGTAAGCTCTTTTTCCCGTTCGGCTGCTTTCCGGCTGGTAATGTCGATTCCAACACATACAATGTATTTAGTGTCTTCAAGTGACATGCACGACCCGTTTAAAAAATAAGAGAACCGTTCACCGTTTTTAGACACGATGGTGGCATCGCCGTATGCATGTCCTTCTTCAAGTACTTTTGACATCATGGCAGCAACAGATTCGCGCTCTTCCTCTGCGATAAAGTCAAGGCTGTCCATGGTCCATATCTCTTCAGGGGTATACCCCAGGGCATTGCTTTGTTGACGTTTCCAGCGTATAAAACCGCCTTCCTCGTCAAGCATGAAGAATATACCTGGCAGGGTGTCCAGCACGGTTGAAATGAAAGATTTTTCTCTTATGAGCCGTTCTTCAGCCTTTTTTTTGTCTTCTATATCCAGGATAATCCCTTCAATTGCAGATGGATTACCCTGCTCGTCCCTGATGAGATGTGAATGTTCCCGCACCCATATTGTGTCACCGTTTTTCTTGCGAACCTGGTATTCCATTACCGGTGGTGAACTGTCGTCCCTGAATCCGCGCCACCATGTAAACACCCGTTGAAACCAGTCTGGATGCACAAATTCCTGTAGTATGCCGGGGTTGTCGTAGAATTCTTCTGGTGTATACCCGGCCATCCGGTATACCCTGGGGCTGACGAATTCAAAACGGCCGTGGGTGATGGAGTAGCGGTTGATCACAGCCGGGGCGTTTTCAACAATACGGCGTATAAAGGCTTCGCTCTGGCTGAGTTCCTCCTCGGAACGTATGAGCTCCTCGTTCTGTGCCTCGAACTCCTCGTTGGTGGCCTCAAGCTCTTCAATGGTGGCCTGCAGTTCCTCGTTTACGGCGGTGATCTCCTGGTTGGCCGTGTGCAGGTCGGTAATGTCCTGCCCCTCGGGAATGATCCGGGTGATCTTTCCGTTTTCGTCCAGTAGTGGTTTAAGGGAGAAATCCATCACGCGGGTCCCGCCACTGGCATTTCTGTTAACAGTTTCAAAGCGCACTGTTTCACCGGCCGCGGCCCTTCTGACGGCATCATCCAGTTTCTCTTTTTCATCTGGCAGGTTGTCCCACCAGGGGCAGTCCCGAAAGTGATGTCCCTTCAGGTCTTCAAGCTTTTTATCCACGAAAGCGAGTGACGTTTGGTTGGCATCAAGGAGTTTCCCGTCTGTGTCAAGCAGGCCTATGAAATGGTCCATGGTGTTGAACAGGGCCTGCCGTTGTATTCTCAGGTCTTCCAATTTATTTTCTGTTTCAGGAAGACGCAAAACGTCATTGAAAAGCTTATTACTCATAACCATGATAATGGCAACATAGCCTGTTTCCATAAGGTATACCCATTCCAGTTTGAACACGGGTACAACCATGTCGTTAATGACTGTACACATGAGTATAAGCATGGCAATGAACATTGAAATGCTTTCTTCACGTTGCCCAAACCTGTATCCTTTCCAGAGAAGAGAAAATACAATAACGAAAAACCACAGGACAAAAAGATAATATACAATGAGCCATTGTGTCATATCTGCCCATGCAAGGTAAATGATCTCATCCCATGGAAGTATGTGCGGAATCATGCCTTTCAGGTCTGCTATGGTAAGTGTGGTGGGGTGTACTGCCCTTGTGATCATGAAAAGGTTAACAAGTAGTATAAATATTTTACCATGTAAATTCAGCCTGGTTTTCGTATATGAAACGGTGAACAGTACTGCGGCAGTCATGAAGAATGAAATGGCAAGCACCTGTACCCGTATGAGGTTAATATATACACTGGTATCCTGTGTCTGGTATTCCAGCATGGTACAAAAGGTATAGATCATTACCGCAAGGCACATAATGCTGAAATGTCCGTGGAGGCGTATCCCGTCCGCCCTGAATGTAATAATTACATGGCTGGCAAATGTCAGAAGGGTTATACCCACAAGTATGGAAAGGTACACCGTCATTATGGATATGGTCATAGTGCTGTTTCGCCCCCATTTCTGCTATTTCGTATTGAACATTACCTGTGTAAATTTTTCAAGGCAAATTTGTGATTAACCAGGTGTGTAACAGGCATACCACACAAAACCGTAAATTTTATTTTTTTTATTGACATATAATAGCACTGGTTTTATAAATGAGTAAGTGCTCACTCGACGAAGATGACGGGAAATTATTTCATTATAAAGGAGCGGCAGTGATGAGTTATGAACTGGTAAAATCACATTTAAACCTTTATGCCGTATTGCAGAACCTCGAAGAGCTGACTGTCATGGATAAAGAGATGGCGGAATTGACAAGGGACTGGAATATATCTATTCAATTCAGCGTAAAAGGCGGCCCGAAGGCCTACATTGCGTTTATAGACGGCAAATGCAGTGTGGGGCAGGGGAAGTTTAAACGTCCTTCAATTAAACTCTTTTTCTTGTCTCCCGAACACTGTAACAAGATGTTCGACGGGAATGGTAATCCCATACCGCTGAAGGGGTTTACTAAGCTGGGTTTTCTCATGAAAGACTTTCCACGGCTCACCGACAGGCTGGAATATTACATGAAACCCACCGATGAACTTCTGAAAAAGAAAAGCTTTCTTGCGGTAAATACGAAGATGACCATCGATACCGCTTTTTATGCCACAAAGGAATTACTACAGCACGACGAACTGGGGCAGATCGTGGCGCATAAACTGGATGACTGCGTGATGATGATGAAAGTGCTTCCCGACGGCCCGGCGGTTCAGATGGAAGTAAGCAACGGTGATTACAATATCATGAAAAGTGAAGAGAAGAAAGCAACCTCTGTCATGCTGTTTTCCGACATGACGGTGGCAAACGATCTGCTTAACGGCAAGATCGACGCGTTCAGCGCTATTGCTTCCGGTGCTATCCAGATGAGGGGGCGTATACAGTACCTTGATGCCCTGGGCCCGGTGCTGGACAGGATATCTCATTATTTATCATAACAAGGGGTGATTATCATGAAATCTCAGACAAGATCAACAAAGACCACCGCGAAGAAAACCACCGCGAAGAAGAAATCTTTAAAAACATATACATTCAAGAACTCGCAGAAATTGTTTCAACGGGCCCTGAAGGTGATTCCCTGCGGGATTTACGGTCACTTCAGCCCGGCCCCGCTGATACCGGCAACGAGCTATCCTTTCTATGCTGAAAAAGCGAAGGGATCGCGTTTCTGGGACGTGGACGGCAACGAATTTATCGATTACATGTGTGCCTATGGGCCCATGGTGCTGGGTTATAATCACCCGGGCGTGGACCAGGCAGCCATGAAGCAATTGAAAAAGGGTAACTGCCTCACCGCTCCCACGAAGGAGATGGTTGAACTTGCCGAGCAGCTGGTCAACCTTAACACCGCCGCCGACTGGGCATTTTTCGCCAAGAACGGTGGCGACGTGGTGAACCAGTCCATAATGCTTGCCCGTGCTGCCACCGGCCGAACAAAGATGATACTGGTGAAGGGGGGCTATCACGGGGTCTCATCATGGATGCAGGGGCCAGGACATTACGGCGTGGTTGAACAGGACTGTGCCAATAACGTGTATGTGGACTGGAATAATATACAACAGGTTGAAAATGCTGTCAGCCAGCACAGGGGAGAGATCGCGGCATTTCTGGCAACCCCTTACCATCACCCTACTTTCGGTGACAGCGAGCTGCCGGCGGACGGCTACTGGCAGAAGATACGGCAGATATGTGATCGTGAGGGTATCGTTCTTATCATCGACGACGTTCGCTGCGGTTTCAGGATTGATATGCGGGGTTCACACGAGTATTTCGGTTTCAAACCCGACCTGGCCTGTTACTGCAAGGCCATCGGCAATGGCTATCCCATTTCTGCCCTGGTTGGGCGTGAAGAGTTGAAGACTTATGCTGCCAAGGTGTTCTATACCGGAAGCTACTGGTTTTCGGCAGTGCCCATGGCAGCGGCTATGGCCTGCATGAAAGAGATGAAGAAGATCAACGCTCCGAAGGTGATGATAAAGCAGGGAAAGAAGCTGTGGGACGGGATTGCCAGGATGGCAGACGGGTATGGCTACGATATGAAGGTAAGCGGCATGGCATCAATGCCCACCCTGCGTATTACCAACGATCCAAGCATGATGCTGCACCAGGACTGGTGCGCCGAGGCCACACGGCGGGGTGCTTTCTTTACATCCCATCATAACTGGTTTATCTCGGCGGCACATACCGATGCAGACATCAAAAAAACACTGGATATCGCTGATGAGGCTTTCAAGGCGGTAAAGAAAAAATATGGTGACGAGTATTAATCTGTTTTGACTTTTATGGTCATATGACCATATTCTGGAAACGTTATATTACATGGAGGAGGATACCTATGGCGCTTACCGAACAGGAAATACAGGAATTCAACAAAAAGGCGTGCCAGCTGCGCAAGGACACCATTGACACGGTGTACTGGGCTGGAGGGGGGCATGTGGGCGGGTCCCTCAGCATGATGGAGATCATGGTGCTTATGTACTATAAATACCTGAACATCGATCCGTCCAAACCACAGTGGGATGACCGGGACCGTTTTGTAATGAGCAAGGGACACGCGGGAGTTGGATATGCCCCGGTGCTTGCCGACAAGGGTTATTTCCCTTTTGATATGCTCAAGGAATTCAACCACACCCATTCCAGGCTTGGAATGCATCTTGATGGAAACAAGGTTCCGGGTGTTGACGTATCAACCGGTTCACTGGGACACGGACTGCCCATATCACTGGGGCTTGCGCTGGGTGCCAGGCTGCAGGGGAAGAAGTGGCTTACCTACTGCCTGCTTGGTGACGGTGAATGTGACGAGGGGTCTGTGTGGGAAGCAGCCATGGCAGCCAGTCATTTCAAGGTAACCAACATGATCACCATCGTTGACCGCAACCGCATGATGATCGACGGCCCAACCGAAGATGTGATGAAACTGGAGCCATTCGTGGACAAGTGGAAGGCGTTCGGTTTTATAGTAAAAGAGGTGGACGGGCATGACTTTAACCAGCTTGCAGACGCCATCGACTTTGCCATCGCCGAAGAGAGTGCACCTGTTGTCATTATTGCCAACACCGTGAAAGGAAAGTGCGTTGGCTTCATGGAAGACAATTACCAGTGGCATTATGGTGGTCTTGATTCGGAGAAAGTGACCGAGTGCAAGGAATGCATAGATAACTACTACTGCGAGATATAAACAGTTGAAAAGAGGAGGAATATAATGGCTGCAGATGGATTAACATATACCATTGAAGATACCGCCAACATGTCAACGGCGGAGATCTACGGCAAGGTGCTTATCGAACTTGCCGAAAAGAATAACGATATCGTAGGACTGTCGGCAGACCTTGCCAAGTCAACAAAGATAGGCCAGTTGGCCGCAAAACATCCGGACCGCTTTTTCAACGTGGGGATAGCCGAGCAGAACATGTTCGGTATGGCAGCGGGGCTTGCTAAATCCGGCCTCACACCTTTCGTGTCAACATTTGCCGTGTTCGCCTCAATGCGTGCGGCAGAACAGGTGCGCACGGACATCGCCTACCAGAACCTGAACGTGAAGATAATCGCCACCCATGCCGGAACATCATTCGGCCAGGCTGGTACCACACATCATTGTACCGAAGACCTGGCCATCATGCGCTCGTTTGCCAATATGACGGTTATCGCCCCGGCAGACGGCATCGAGACTGCCAACGCGGTGCAGGCTGCCTACAATCATAAGGGCCCAGTCTACATTCGCATCAACCGGGGTTTTGACAAGCAGCTCTACGACAAGAGTGATTACGGGTTCGAGATCGGCAAGGCGGTTGAGCTTCATCCCGGCACCGATATCACTGTTATAGCCTGCGGGGTTGCCGCCTATAACGCGGCGGATGCTGCAAACATACTCGAGAAAGAAGACGGTCTCAGCGTTCGTGTCATCAACATGCACACCATCAAGCCCATTGATAAAGAAGCCATCATGAAAGCCGTACAGGAGACCCGCCGGATCGTTACCTTCGAAGACCACAACATCCTGGGCGGTCTTGGCAGCGCGGTAGCCGAGGTTATCGTTGAAAGCGGCAAGGGGTGCGCCTTTGAAAAAGTGGGTATACCCGACGAATACGCCATCATAGGGCTCCCTGAAGACCTGCAGAATCATTATGGTTTTGACACCAACGGTATCCTGGCAAAAGTGCGGGAGATCATGGGCAAAGACTTTGAAGAAGACGAAGACTGGGAAGACGAGGTGTAGCCTATGGCAACACAGAACGAACTTTTCGCGTCACGAATATTTTTACAGGCGGCGTTACCATTGACGAAGGTAATTCTGCAGGAACGCCCTGACATGGCAAAGAAATACCAGGGAGTATCCGGCACCGCGCAATTTGTCGCAAAAGACGAAGGGGGGGACGTGGGTGGTTTCATGAGATTCACCGATGGAGACCTGGAAGTAAAACCGGGCATTCTGGAAGATCCCGATATCACCTTCTCCTTTCCAAGTGTGGGTAAGATGAACGCCTTCTTTGCGGGAAAACCGGCACTGCCGAAGATCAGCGGGATCTTCTCAAACTTCGGGTTGTTCACGAAGGTGCTCAAGCTTATGCTTGCCCTGAAGATAATCGGCCGCACGACCCCGCCAAAAAAGCAGGAAGACAAAGAACTCATGGTTCGCATGATGCTCTACCTTCTGCCGCTGGGTATAAGCCAGCTGAACAAGGCAGGGCACCCTGAGATATCAGAGTTTACGAAAAAAAGTCCCGACCGGGTGTTCGCGTGGTCGGTAAATGACACAGATATCGCGTCTTATCTGCGTGTAAAAGCGGGAAAGTCCAAGGCGGGCAGGGGACGGTATACCCGTTCCAAGCCTTTCGTGGAGATGAAATTTGACAGCGTAGACGGCGCGCTTGGAATATTGCTTCAGACAACCGACATGATGGAAGCATCACTGAACCA
The DNA here is from genome assembly GCA_964629365.1 of uncultured Leptospiraceae bacterium. Classification (GTDB taxonomy): domain Bacteria; phylum Spirochaetota; class UBA4802; order UBA4802; family UB4802; genus M55B154. The sequence continues at coordinate 343 of CAZVRB010000108.1, read as the reverse complement.
TGTGCTGGTGATCGAAGGATCACCGGAATACGGCAAGGAGATCGGTTCCTACATGAACATGGTTGGCGACCTGGCATCATGATAGACGTATTGCACTGTCTAACCTCCAATGGCTGCGGCACACCACCGCAGCCTGCTTTTTATTCATCCCCTGACTCCTCCCCCTTTTTAAGGGGGAGGCCGGGAGGGGGTTCTCGTACCAATAGCTATTTTTTAAAATATTTATTTCAGCAGGAGGGTGTATGAAACCGCGATCATTGAGTCATGTGGGCCTCACCGTTGTTGATTTCGGGAAAGCCGTAAAGTGGTACTGGGAGATGTTCAGGTTTCCGCTTATCGCGGA
>CAZVRB010000107.1:0-11934 GCA_964629365.1 uncultured Leptospiraceae bacterium | reverse complement strand
TCATGGAATTCAAAAGCAACACGTCGTTATATAAACTCAAAGAAATAGCCGCCATACTTCGGGCAGAGGGGGGTTGCGCGTGGGACAGGGCGCAGACATCGAAAACGTTGAAGCCATACCTGATCGAAGAAGCCTACGAGGTATACGAGGCCATCGAAAGCGGGAACCCCGATGACCTGAAAGAAGAACTTGGCGACCTTCTTTACCAGGTATACGCCCACGCCCAGATCGCCGACGAGGAAGGCACCTTTACCATCGATGATGTTGCCGAGGGTATCGCCGCCAAGCTCATATACCGCCATCCACACGTGTTCGGTGATGAAGAAGCAGGCACGAAGGAAGAGGTTATAGACAAGTGGGAAAAGATAAAGAAGAAGGAAAAGGCCCACAGGGAATCCATACTCGACGGGGTGCCGGTACACCTGCCCGCCCTGCTGAAGGCCTACCGGGTACAGCAGAAGGTTTCACGGATAGGGTTCGACTGGGATAAGATCGACGATGTGGAGTTGAAGCTTGAAGAAGAGATCAGGGAATTCAGGGAATCGCTGGGTTCAACTGACCATGACCACATCACCGAAGAACTGGGTGACATGCTTTTTACCCTGGTCAACATAGCCCGTTTCGTTGATGTGAACCCCGAAGAAGCCCTGCTCAAGAGCACCGACAAGTTCATGCGCCGGTTCAAGTACGTGGAGAAACGCTCTGATGAAAGCATGCGGGACATGGACAAGATGCCCCTTGAAGAGCTTGATGATTTATGGAATGAGTCCAAGAAAAACGGATGTTAGTTGCCACATCCACACATAACTATTTACCCAAAATCACCCGGTAATATCCCCAGAGCAGGCCGAACAACACGAAAATTACCAGGAAACCCCATGCCGCCGCCGGTGCCCCCTCAATGATAGACCAGGCGATCCCCAGTATGGCGGTGCCTGCCCAGATCAGTTTCATCGTCAGCATATGCCTGAAAGACGGGGCATCAGCATTCCTCCCTGTCAGGGATACACCGCCGATACCAAACAGGGCGGCGGCCACCAGCCGGGTTGCCAGCGGGTCTACCACCTGCCATCCAAGTAATGACAACACCGCCACGGGTGCCACCATAAGTGGAATTGCGGCAAGGTAATCAGCAGCAAAATGTAGTACGAACCATATTCTCAGCGACCTGGGTACCATATGTCCTCCCCCTTGATTTGTTCAGGTATGTTTCGAGTATACACTGTATCTGCATCGGGGGCAAGTTTCCCTGTGGAAGAATGGTTGGTGTTCTATTTCTTACGCAGTATTTCCTGTATCCGGTTATACAGGTGGTGGCATTGATCCAGGCCGGGGTGCTCTCCGCCGTACCTGAACCGGTAGATCTCTTCTTTCAGCTCTGTCATGCCGGGCTGCCCTGAACCCGCGGTCATCTTCTCAGCAAGGGAGAGAAACTGCCCCGTGTCCTCCCTGCGCAGTGAGCGCCGCATCATGTTCTGCAGCTGCCGCAGCTGGATATCGTCCGCGGGTGTATCGCTGCGGTCTTGTCTGGGCCGCGGCGGGGGGGAGGTGTCACGCGCAGTGTGCTTGTCGATATCATGTATCTTTTTCCTGTCCAGGTACATAAGTACACCCAGTACCAGGCCGATCACCACAACCGCACCCCCGGCGGCAATGATGATTCCCGTCAAACCAGTGGTGAAATCCTTTCCGGGAACCCGGCCATTCTCCGCCCTGTCATCAGCAGGGGGGGCTTTACCGGTAACTTCCAGCACGATAGTGTCCGTACTCCTGGTAACATACCGGTTCTGCCCCGTATCGAAATAGCTGAAACGCGCCGGACCGCACCGGTATGTTCCCGGTTTTGAGGGGATGAGGGTATAGATAAATTCACGGCTGCCTGCGACGGTGTTTTGAGCGGGTGCCACCGAGCTGGCTCCCTGTGAAGAAATAACCTTTACTTCATCGGGCTTGTTCAAAAGCTCCAGGGGGGACAGGGTATGAATGCTGCCGCTGCCTTTCACTGTCACGGTAAACCGTGCCTCTTCGAATATACGCGTGGTCTTACTGGCATCATCCATGGTAATGCTGAAATGCCCCACGTCACCCTTGAAATCAACCGGCTGCCCTGCCCCGGGCAGCGGCAGTGACTTCACGGCTGCACTCTCAAAGCGGACTTTCATATGCCTGGGCACACGCATAAAGCCGAAAGGTTTCATTACTTCCACCACGAAGGTGCCCCCTTCGATGGTGACCTCCCCCTGTTTTACGGGGGTCATGATCATGGTTGCCAGGTGTGTTTTGGTGAAGGTTGAGCCCTTCAACCGCATGGGTGCATCATCAATGCTTTCTTCGATCTCTTCAAGTACAGCCCCGTTTGCCACGGGCATCTTTCTGAAGCTTCCCTTCCCCCGAATATCTACGCCGGTGTGCAGCAGGTAATAGCGCAGCAACACCGGTTCACCCCCGTACACTCGGTTACGGGAAGGCACCAGCATGCCAAAGGCCATGCTTTCTCCCCCTGAAGGGGCATTGACGGTTTTTTTTACCTTAAATGTTACGGGCCCCGTTGTTTGCACTTTCCCATCAACACGTATCTTTATGGGGGGTATGGTGTAGTTTCCCTTTGCCCTGGCCATGACCCGCAACTGGAGAACCATTCCAGACCATGTTCTTCCGTTCACGAACTCGAACTTCCGGGCGGTACCCGCGTACTCAATTTCAAGGTTTTTCACCTCGGGAACCGACACAAGCTCTACGCTATCGGCATCATCAAGCCGTATATCAAGATTGCCTGTCTCCTTTACCCGCAGCACCTCCGGTTCCATTGACACGGAGATGTCCGCCCCCCACAGGGGATTCCAGCAGAACAGCAGTAGCAGTATAGCCAGTTTACCAGTTTTTGCCCGATTCAACACCTTTCTCTCCCCTGTTCCCGGGTTTTCTCACCGGTTTCTGCCGCATCATCTCCATGAGCTTCTCAACCTGCCCGGGGGTCAGAGCCTCTTCTTTCTTTTGTCCCCGGGAAGCCTGTTCCTTGCTTTTAGAATCCTTCTGTTGACCCTGCTGCCCTGAATTTTGCTGCCGGTTATTCTTATCTTGATCATTTCCGTCTTTCTTATCATTATCTGAATCACGGCTCTGCCCCTCTTTGCCCCGGTTCCCCTGGTTTTCATCCTGCTGAATGAGATATTCAAGGTTCTGCTTGGCAGGCATATAACCGGGATCAACCTTCAGGGCCTGTATATACGAATCCGCCGCTTTATCAGCTTTTTTCTGCTTGAGGTAGGTGTTTCCCATGTTCAGGTAGGCTTTTTTCTGAATATCCGCACTTTCTGACCGTGAAGCCTCCTGGTAATGTTTCAGGGCACTGCCGAATTTCTTTTGCCTGAAGGCCGCGTCACCCTGGTTCAGGTGCAGTTTGTGGCGGTCTTCACCCTCGGCATATTCGGCTGCCTGTTTATATTCACTCTCGGCACCTGAGTACTCTTCCTCTTCGTACTTCGCGTTGCCGCTTTTCACATGATCCCCCAGGGGGTCGATCCATGCCAGGCAGGTTATGGTCATCATGGCAACACATGCATGGAACAGGTAATTACGATTCACGGGCTTTCCTCCTTTCAGGTACAAAGAGTTCAATGGCCAGTAATAATATCAAGATAAGCACAAGGGGCTGGTATCGCTCCACGGGCTCTTTCTGTTTCATTGTGCCGGTTTTGCGGCTCTGTTGCCTTGATGCCGCCCTGAGTACCACGTCGGCCCCCGAAAGATTGTCGGTTATATCGATGTAGCTGCCCCCTGTCTCACGTGCGATAAGTTCCAGTGTTTTCCTGTTCTTGCTGGTATTGATGATCTTACCCTCATCATCCCGCAAAACCTGGCGAAACCCGGGTGTTTGCTCAATGGCAACGGGGGTTTCCGTTTCACTGCCCACACCCATGGCATACACCGCAACGTCTTTACCTGAAAAAGCGGCAAGGGCGTCTTTCACCCGTCCCTCGTGATCCTCCCCGTCAGATATGAGAACCATCATCTTTGATGTGAGTCGCTCTTTCTCGAACACCCGGGCTGCTTCTTCGAGGGCGGCTGCCATGTCTGTTCCCTGCCGCTGTATCATGGCAGGCCCCGCCGAGTCAAGAAACATGGAAAATGCACCGAGATCGGCGGTAAAGGGGCACATGATATAGGCCCTGCCCGCGAATACGATAAGGCCGTACCGGTTGCCGGGCATGGATTCTGCGATATAGCGAATGGCGTTTTTCGCACGTTCAAGCCTGCTTGAACCGGCATCCTGTGCACCCATGCTGTTGCTCACGTCCAGCACGAAAAGCAGGTCACTACCCTCGTAGGGAATTTCACGCTCCACGAATCCCCATTGGGGACGCAGCACGGCAACTGCCATGATGATAATGGCACACACTATCAGTACGTCTTTCACAATACGCACGCGGGGAATGGCATCACGTAAGCGGTGCCATTCACGTCCGAAGAAATGCCCTGCCGCCTTTCTGCGCCAGGTTGAATAATATATAAATGCCGCCAGCACCCCGAGGGCTGCCGGAACCACGTATACCAGTATGTGGTATCCTGCCAGTGTCATGGCACCTTCCTGTATACAAGTGAACGAAGCAGCAACTCCAGTGCCAGCAGCATGGCCGCTGCGTAGAGCCACCACCGGAAGCCGTCATGAAATACCGAGTATTCACGCCGGGTGAATTCCTTTTTTTCCAGCGCGTCTATCTGTTTCATATGTTCCCAGAGCACACCCGAGCTGTCGGCCATGTAAAATTTCCCGCCGCTGATGGTTGTAAGCTGCCGCAGGGCATCGGGATCAAACCCGTGAAGCCTCAGCCCCCCGCCAAATATTCCCGAACGCGGCGACGTGGCGGCACCGCTTGAACCGATGGCCACCGCGTGTATGCGTATTCCCATGTCACTGCACATGCGGGCCGCCGTCTCCGGGTCAACCATGCCCCTGTTGTTCACCCCGTCGGTGAGCAGCAGTATCACTCCTTCCTTTGTCTCATCATCCTTCATGCGGGAGGCAGCCAGGGCCAGGGCATCGCCGATGGCGGTGCCGTCCTCCTGCGGTGAGGCAAACTCCAGGTAGCCCACCAGTTTCTGCACCATCTCATGCTCGGTGGTGAGGGGGCACTGCAGCCACGCGTCACCCGCGAAGGCTACCAGCCCCAGCCTGTCATGTGTTCGTCGTGAGATGAAATCCTGCACTACCTGCTTTGCCACCTGCAGCCTGTGCTTCGGCTTGAAGTCCTCAGCCTTCATCGATGTTGAGACGTCAAGCACCACCATGATGTTGATGCCCCGGTCTTTAAAGCTTGTATAATTCACCCGCTCACCAGGACGGGCCAGGGACACCACCAGCAGCACCAGTACCAGCACCCGCAGCACTGATAGAAAGGGGTAGGTTCGCGACCGCCATGACTGCTTCGCGCTGATCACCGAGATCGAAGAAACCCCCACCCCGCTTTCCCTGCCTGTCATGCCATTCCAGTAATACCAGGCGCACGCCGCGGCAAGGGGTATCAGCAACAATAGAAACAACGGATTTTTAAAATCAGGTACCAACCGGAAGCACCTCCCGTCTCATGCGTGATGCCGCTTCCCTGGCAAGCTCTGCACTCCGGCGGCACTCAACTTCCGCGGGCTCGTACTCGGCGAACTTCACCGCGTCCCATAATATATAAAGTTTTTTCAGTGTTTCCCGGTGATATTCCCATTGCAGCGGGGTCACCTTACTTTGCACCGCGTCGCTGATCTCACTGGATGTCATCTCCATGGCATCAACACCCAGCTGCCGGCTGAGAAACTGCCTGAAGGCATGGTCAAGGGAAGTTATAAACCACTCCTGCTTTGCGGTATTTTTTGAATACTGCAGTAGAAGTGTGTGCAGTTCGTTATCAAAAATATCATACGGCTGCATTGAGGGTGTATCCTCAGAAGGCTCTGACCCCCTTCGTGTCGAGATGTAGTGATAAACCCCGAACCCGGCAAGAAGCAGCAGCACCCCCCCAATCAGAAAGAATATCCAGTACTTCGTGCCGGTGCCGATCACCACGGGTGGCTCGATGTCGGCCAGGGTTCCCTTCTCGTTGACCGCCTTTACCGTGATCTCAGGCTGCCGGTAGGCAACCCGGTTTCCATCCCTGTCGCGAATATCTACGAGGGGCACGGGGTGCTTTCCCGGACGAAAAAACACCATGGTCACCACGTACTGTCTATTGGAAGAATCACTTTTGGTTTCTTGAAGCTTCTCAGACCCGGTAACGGCATAGAGGGGGACGGGGCCGGGCGAATCGGCCTCATCGTCGGGCCAGTACTTCTTCTCTTCGGGAAGGGACACCTGTATCTCATCTTCATCGAAATTAAACAATGTCAGCCGGCAGGTAACAACTTCTCCAACTGTCACCTCTCTGGGTGTAACCTCCGCCGAGATAGACTTCCCTTCTTCACCCGCGGCGGGTATAGAGAATGAAAGGACTAAAAACATAATGGCCAATGCAGCATGCAGCAGACTCTTCATCATGAACACTCATCCGGTTATTTTCAGTCGGGTTCTATTGCGCCTTGAGAAGAACCGCAGCACCGGAACCTCCACCGGCGTATCAGTAGAAAGGTACATGGCATCAATCCCGTTGAAGGCGGGAAGTTTTCTTTTCGACGGCACCGTGTCACTCAGCATTGTCTCCCCCGTTTCAAGGTCTATATACTCAACAAGTCCGAAATTTTTCATCGTGATCTCGGCGGGATCACTGATCACCACCGGGATAAGATCATGCTTGCCCGCCATACGTCTCAGGGCTGTATCAGAGTAGTTTCCAATAAAATCAGATATACAGAACACCACGCTTCGTTTTTTAAGAATACGGCGGGTATATTCAATCGCCCCGTCAATATCGGTTTTCCTGCCCGCCGGCTCAAACCCTGCCAGCTCTCCCAGAATATGCAGCAGGTATTTTCTTCCCTTGCGGGGCATAATTACCCGTTCCACCCTGTCGGTAAACAGTACCATCATCACCCTGTCATTGTTGCTCTGGGCCATGTAGGTAAGCAGGGTGACTATCTCGTAGAGCACATCCCGCTTTATCCGGCTTGTACCGAAATCCAGCGACGCCGATACATCAACAAGAAACACGATGGACAGTTCACGCTCCTCGGAAAACTCCTTCACGTACAGGTGGTTCATACGGGCGGACACGTTCCAGTCTATCAGTTTTACCTCGTCACCGGCCTGGTATTCGCGCACCCGCTCAAAGGAAAGACCGGATCCCTTGAAGGCGGAATGGTATTCACCCACGAAAACCGTATTCATCTTGCGATGAACGGTAAGCTTTATCCGCTTAACCAGTTCCTTTACCCGTTCCTCCACTCAGGGAACCTCCACGCTTGCAAACAGCATCTGAACAACGTCATCAGCACTCACCCCTTCGGCATCGGCGTCAAAGGTGAGGATCAGCCTGTGCCGCAGCACATCAGCGCCAATGGCCTTTATGTCATCAGGTGTCACGTATCCCCTGCCATTGATGAAGGCCATGGCACGGGATGCCTGGAGAAGGGCAATTGAAGCCCTCGGGCTTCCCCCATACTCGATGTAGCGTTTCATTTCGGGGTTTTCCCTGTTCCTGGTAGCGGTTACTATTTTTACTATGTAATCGTAAAGATTTTCATCAACATATACAGAACGTATCAGTTCATTCTTTTTCTTCAGCTCTACCGCATTCACCACGGGTGTAATTGCATCAGGTGTCAGGGTACCCTGCCGCTGCAGTATCTCCTTTTCTTCTTCAATACCGGGATACTCTACCAGCACCTTCATAAAGAACCTGTCAACCTGTGCTTCGGGCAGGGGATAGGTACCTTCCTGTTCTATGGGGTTCTCAGTTGCCAGCACCATGAAGGGATCATCCAGGGTAAAAGTTTCATCACCGATGGTGACGCATTTCTCCTCCATGGCCTGAAGAAGGGCTGACTGCACCTTGGCAGGTGCCCTGTTTATCTCATCGGCAAGAAGGATGTTGGTGAACATGGGGCCTTTCTTTACGAAAAATTCCATGTCCCTGGGATTATAAATAGATGTTCCCACCAGGTCAGCCGGAAGCAGGTCGGGGGTAAACTGTATCCTCGAAAAGGTAGTATCAATTGAACGGGCAAATGCACGGATGGTGAGGGTTTTTGCCAGTCCCGGCAATCCTTCTATGAGGATATGACCGCCGCACAGAAAGGAGATAATGATCCGGTCAACCAGTGAGTCCTGGCCGATAATTGCTTTACGCAATTCGGTTTTCAGAGAATCTACTATTCCATATTCCTGCTCAACTTCACGTGTCAATGATTGAATTTCAGCGTGCTCCATGCTCATCCTCGCGTGATTGAATGTTTTTGTTTCCCTGATATTAAAAAAGACTCCCCTTCCCAAACGACAATTGTGAAATTGAAAATGAGAGAAGAGGAGTTCGAATGAAGAGTTGAGCGCTTTGCGGCACTCACTATATATAGTATAACAAATATGGGTAAAGTTACAAATTAATCCACGAAAAAGGCGGATCGCTTTGATCCGCCTTTTGTTCCAGTCATATATATAAGCCGTATTTCAGGCTTCTTACCGGTTACTCGGTGGTATCTTCTTCCGGTGTTTCGTCGGTCTCAAGGTCCTCTTCAACAGTATCACCTTCTTCATCGATGATGTTTATCTCTGTTGAAACTTCTGATTCCTCTTTTACTGCCTTCTCATCTTTTTTTACTTCGTCCTGCTCTTCTTTCTTCGCAGGCAGGGCAGGTATCTTCAATTTCCAGCCCGGCTTGATGAGATCAGGATTCCTGATCTTGTCCTTGTTGGCGTTATAGATACGCTTCCATTTCAGCCCATCACCATAGAACTTTTCCGCGATTTTCCAGAGACAGTCACGGTCACCGGGTATATACTTGACGGTATATATCCGGGATTCACCTTCCACACCTTCAGCAGTATCTTTAGATTTATCGGCAGTGGCGATTTTCTTTGTGGCCGTTGCCCCAACTACCACACCTGCAAGCCTTGATGCCTCGTTGGATGATGCTATGGACTCCTTGAAACGGGCATCCTCGTACAGCGACCTGGCTCCCACCAGCGATTCATCAGCCGCCTTGAGCTCATCGGTGGCGTATTTGGCTCCCTTTGAAGATTTAGCCTTTGCCACGTCCGCTTCGGCTTCCTGCAGTTCCTTGTGGGCAGATCCTTTTAACGCTTCAAAATATGCTTCATCAGCATTGATCTTGGCAACTTCAACCGCCGCGAAACCTTTCTTCAGCATTTGCCCTTCATATGATTCAGTAGCGATAACGAGATTCTCTTCTGCCAGTTTTACTTTTTCCGGGGCGAAATGCTGGGCATTATATTCTTTCGCTTCGGCAAGGGTCACTTCAACTTCTTTCATGGCATCGGCAAGTATCTCTTTCTTCCCAAGGGCGGTATTCCTGGCCTCTTTAGCCTGCTTGTCAGCTTCCAGGGCATTTTGATATGCCTTGTAATATTCCTTATTCTCGAACTGCTCAGTTGCCAGGTTCAGGCTTTTCTGTGCAGCTTCGTATTCGTTCTTTGCCAGTTCGGCTGCATATGCCTCATCTGCCTTTGCGAAACTGTCTTCGGCGATCACGATGGTATCTTTGGCAAGCACGGGTATGGATATCTCGAATGCCTCCCGGGCCTTCTCAAATGACTTTTCAGCATCCTTTTTTGCTTTCTCCAGTTCATCTTCTTTCACATCAGTATGAGACTGCAGAAGAAAATCCCTGGCTTCTTTCAATTCTTTCGGGGCGTACTTGTCAGCCTTCACAGACTGTGCCCGTGATATCTCATGCCGGGCAAGAGACATCTCTTTCACTGGAATTTTTTCACCGCAGCTTAAGCCCATGGCGAAAAGTGACACCATTATAATCACGGTAGATCGTATCAGAATTGCGCGTTTCATAATATTCACCTGTTTTTTTATTTTATTATAAATGAAGAGGCCGATTAAGCCCCTCTGTATGTTTTCACACTGGCGGAAGAGAACGGGATATATGTATCATCACTTGCCGAAAGAATCAAGTGCTTCTTCTTCTGAATTGTATATATCAAAGAATGATGTCAGCTTCGTTAATTCAAACACCTTCCGTACAGAGGCATAAACGTTAATTATCTTTAATCCGCCCTGGTATTTTTTCAGGTTCGACAGGCTGGAAATAAGGGCACCGATCCCGGAAGAATCGATATAGGTTACTTTTTCCAGGTTAATGATAACATTGAACTTCTGTTCTTCAATCAGGCCGTTGATAATATCTTTAATTTCAGGCGCGTTATATAAGTCAATCTCTCCAGCAATATCCAGTATCACCACATCGTCATTTGAACGTTTCGTTATATCCATCCTTAAAAGCTCCAAGGGAAGTATCTGCAAAAATCGTGAATCGGTTAGTCCACATTCTATGTAATTGACAAAAAAGTGTCAAGTTAAATTATTTTGTAACATAGTAAATAATTTTCCTGCTTAAAGGGATTCACCGCTAAGTCGCGAAGGACGCAGAGGCCGCAAAGAGTTCAGTTCGGCATAGACCCTCTCCCCCCTGCAAGGGGGAGATGTCCCGATTAAATCGGGACAGAGGGGGCTCGTTAAGTATGATGGACACCTGGAAATACAGGGAAAAATTTTGCATATAATGAACTGAACGAACCCCCTCCCGACCTCCCCCTTGACGGGGGGAGGGAAAGAAAGAGTAAAGTTCACCTTAGCGGTGAATCCTTACGAGTGAATCTTTTCGGTGAAGACGCTTCCCCACCTGGCGTATTCTTCTTTAAAGGTACCGTCGGTGATGCTCTGGCGGATGCGTTCCATGAAGTGTTTCATGAAATACAGGTTGTGGTAGGTATTGTACACCAGGGCGGATATCTCTCCAACCTTGAAGATGTGGCGGAGGTATGCCCTCGAGAAGTTTTTGCACACGTAGCACTGGCATTCGGGATCAAGGGGGCTGTCATCAGCGGCGTGGGCAGCCGCCTTTATGTGTATTCTGCCCCTCGATGTGTAGAGGGTTCCGTTGCGGGCAATCCTGGTGGGCATCACGCAGTCAAACATGTCGATCCCCTGGGCGATTGCGAACAGTATCTCCATCGGACTGCCCACCCCCATCATGTAGCGTGGCTTCTCACGGGGAAGCAGGGCGGTGGTCAGCTCGGTCATTTCACGGTATTCCGGCCCGGTCTCCCCTACTGAGAGGCCGCCTATGGCATATCCTGGAAAGTCCATGTCAACCAGTTTGCCGGCACACTCACGCCGCAGGTCTTCATACACGCTCCCCTGAACGATGGCGAATAACGCCTGTACATCCGTGTCGAAGGTTTCACCCCAGTATTGCCGGGAGGCCCCGGCCCACTGCAGTGTCCGCGTTACCGCCTCCCCCGCCTTTTCGCGGGTTACCGGGTAATCGGTGCATTCATCCAGCACCATCATGATGTCCGAGCCGATGGTTCGTTGAATATCCAGCACCTTTTCCGGTGAGAAGAAATGCCGGGACCCGTCAATGTGCGACTGGAACTCCACCCCGTCATCCCGAATTTTGCACAGGTCGGCCAGGGAAAACACCTGGAACCCGCCCGAATCGGTGAGGATAGGCCCATGATAATTCATGAAGGCATGCAGTCCCCCCATCTTTTCCATTATTTCCATTCCGGGACGGATATACAGGTGATAGGTGTTTGACAGAATAATATCAAACCCGATCTCCTCAACGTCCCTGAGGGTCAGTGCCCGGATAGTGCCCCGCGTAGCCACCGGCATGAAAACCGGTGTTTTTATTTCACCACGGCTGGTGGTAAGCACACCTGTCCTGGCTTCGGTACGGGTGTCGGTGTTTTCAATAATAAATTTCATGTGTCTGTTGAATCCCGGCAGGGTTTTTTCTGCAAGCAGAAAAACTGAAGAA
>CAZVRB010000106.1:0-12078 GCA_964629365.1 uncultured Leptospiraceae bacterium | reverse complement strand
GATAAGTAGCAGCGCTACCGCGCTGGAAGGACTGAATATCCAGTTGCTGATTTTCTTTCGAAACAGGAAGAAAAGAAAGGCAACAAGAATTACCCCTGCTCCAACCGGTATGATTACCGGAAGTGCTTTATCCAGGTTGCCGGCTATGGCATGGGGATACACCATGTCATAGAGACGGTTTCGTATGCTGAAAGGGATGATATGTACGTAGAGAATGACTGCCGAATACAGAACAGCAAAAAATGATGCAATGGCAAGTACCAGGTTTATAACAAAAGGACGTGGGTCTCTTCTGAAATCAGAAAAACTGTCTGCGGCCAGTGTGTATAAACCACGGGCAGACAGTATGGCTGCGGGTACTGAAAGCATGAGAAAATAACGTGCCGGATTGTACTGCAGCATCATGAGAAGAACCAGGCCGAAAAAGAGCCAGCTTGACAAAAACAGGTCCACACTGATCCTGTCCTGTCGGAAGGAGAACTTGTAGAAGGTATAGACAGAATAATAAAACGCAAAAAAAAGCATAACTGGCTGTAGAAAAATAAATTCACGATACAGGCCTTTACCCACAAACACGTACACTGGAGCCAGGTCCCGAAGGGGAAGAATCGATTCAATTTTTGTGCCCAGTATCCTGATATTGAAAATACTGTCCAGGTGTGTGTGCAGAAATGTAAGATGTGCGAACAGCAGGTAAAATATGAAAATGAATGCAATTATCGTTGAGAATATAATTGGACGACGTGTATTTAAAGAACCGTGCAGAGTGGCTATCGATAAAATAATGGCGGGTATAATAGCAACAAGGATAAGGGTGATGGATTTCTTGATGTAAAAACCGGTTATAAAAGATGTTGCTGCTCCGGCTGTAAGAAGAATTATGAATAGTATTGCAAAGAGCAGTGTAATACGTGATTGCGAATTTTTCAGCAGGAACGTTCTTCTCCACAGCTTCCATGCTCCATACGTCAACATAAAGGTCAGGGTCGCGTAAAATAACAGGTGGGTTTCATAAAGCCCCAGCCGGTTAAACATGATAACAAAGAAATTCATGCTGAAAAAAGCAGTGCCCACAAGTGCGGTTGAAATCCCATAACAGTGAAACAGAAAAAGTGCTATAAGAAGAATGGTCATCACACCATACAGTACCGACAGGCTGCGAATGGTACGAAAGCTGACGCCGAAATGATTAAATATCCAGGTGTATGCACCTGTTGCAACAGGACTGGAATTGACCCAGCTGCGATATTCATCTTCGGGGGTCCACTTCCAGTTACCAAAGAGTACCTTGTTCCGTGGTGAATAGGTCTTGAATCCCTCATCGGTGTAGATGGCAGCGGATATGCTGATGTCCTGCGGGGCATCAGCATTGATGTACACCATACGGGATGCTATACCCGCAAGTATAATAATAACGAGCACCAGGGGAAGCCATTTTTTCGGCAACAATATATCGGATACGGTAATCATTGTATTACGTAGTATCTCCTTAATAGCTTTTCACTATTTTATTTGGTTATGTGCACAGACTGTTGTGGCGAAGCACCCGGATCTGAGATAACGGGAGATGGCCCTGTACATGGGGCACAGGGCCCGGGTTTTGTCTTATACTGCCACCTTCGAGTAGTCCCTCGCTTGAAAATTAAAAACAGGGGCTTCCTGTTCATTCAAACCGGCCTTGTGATACCGGTTAAAAACCGTTACGTAGCCGTCAACCATGTGGTCCCATGAATAATTTTCCATGGTAAAATCACGTGATGCCCTGCTGAAGGTATCAAGAAGTGTATCCTCAGAAAGCAGGGCGTTAATCTTCTCTGTCCACGCGGTGACATTCTCTGCCGGCACCAGGAATCCGTTCTTTCCATCCTGTATGGCACAGGTTATACCTTCAATGGCCGATGCTACTACCGTTGTATTGTTTACCGCGGCTTCCAGTGCCACAAGGCCAAATCCTTCGGCATCACCGTACACTTTAATGTTGGGCATCACGAATATATCAGCATGTTTGAGAAACTGTATCATCTCCTCAAAGGGAAGTTTTCCCAGGTAGAACCCCCGGCCTCTTACCGCGGGATTTTCAAGTGCCCTGCGAATATCAATTTCATCCATACCCCAGCCAAAAAGCAGGCTTACCAGGTGGGCAAGATGATTGGGGATAAGCTTAAAAAACATCTGTATCTTCTTTAGATGCTGTTGCGGCGGACCTACGATAAGGTATATCACGTTGTCATCAAGTTTTGGCAGAACCCTGTTAATGAACCACGAGAATCCTTTTCGTCGAACACTTCGTCCAACAGAAATGAGTATTTTCTTGTTTTCAAGGGGTATTCCAAGGCGTTCTTCCATTGTAGTTCTGAATCGGGATATTTTCTTTATGTATCCAAGTTCAGTATCAACACCGTTTTTCACCACGAATACCTTATCCTTGTCAAATCCCCTTTTGTGACATTCTTCCGCGGTGGCGTTGCTGACGGCGATAATGCCATCCAGTTTTTTAAAGCGATTTACCGCGATTTTCTGGAAGATTATGCTGGGGAACACGATATCAAGGCCATGAAGAGTGGCAATGATGGGAATATTGGTTATCTTTTTTAACTTGTAGGCGAATATCGCCATAAGTCCGTCATTCAGGTGTATTACAGAAATACCCGGGTTTTCATCCAGGATCTTCTGTACTTTCTTTTTCAAGGTAAGAAGGAATTTAACCTTGCTTGAATTGTTGTCATACACGATGGAATGAACCTTGAAATTTTTAGAAACACCCTTGATGAGCTCATAGCTCTGTTTCTCCATTCCACCGATGGAGGGGGGATACTTATGTGTTATAAATAGTACTTCCATGTCTAACTCCTTTGTTCAGCCATGACCGGATTTGGCGAATTCCTTCCAATCATGAGGGAAAACAGTATTACTCCCAGCCCGATCCAGAAAAGCTGGCGCGCACGGCGAAGAATGGAAACCGTTATCCATATCTCCGATCCGGGTACGTTAACGAAATCGAGCATAACCTTGTTGCCATATTCTTCGATACCGATCTGACCCGGTATAAATGACCCGAGGGCCTTGAATACCATCACACCGATCTCTATGGCAACACATGAAAAGAATGAAATATCAATTCCGAGGAAAATTAGAATTACGTAGAATTCACCCGCACCGGTGATCCGGTGAAAAAATGAAAGCCAGAATGCCGAGAAGAAGGAAAGCTTCTTCCTGCGGTAGAATTCTGTTAGTTCCTCGTCAATGAGTTTCAGGTTGTCCGCAAGGGCGCTTACTTTCTCTGAGTGAGGAAACAGTGACGTCATTATCCTCACCGGCAGCCCGAACAGTCCCCTGCCTGTATGCAGCAGTGAAAAAAGTAACAACAGGATAGCCACCATGATAAGTGTCATGATGATGATGACATTCTCACTGGCAAGTGCCTGTATATGATCGAGAAATATGTACACCCCTATAGCCATGAGGGCGACGCTTGAAAGAACGATAAGAAAACGTGATATGGTGAGGGATACTATACTTGACTGGTAAGGCACCCCTTTTCTGCGAAGCATAACCGCCTTAAGGGTGTCACCCGCGATCACGTTAGTTGGATTTATCTGGGCCAGGCTTTCCCCGATAAGGCGCAGAACGAATAGATGCATAATTCCAATGCCCCGGGGGGCTTCCAGGAAAGACTGACGCCAGGCGATAGTGACCAGGAAATAAGAAACGAAGCTGACACCAATAAGGAAGATGAACTTCCACCCAATGGTTGAAAGCTGTGTCCAGATGGCATCAAGGCTGGAATTGCGGACGAACATGTACAGCAGTCCAACCCCAAGGGCAAGTGCGGCCAGCTTCAGCACCTTCACAAGGGTGCTGGGTTTTCGTTCCTTCATCTGTTCAGGAACCATGGTCTCTATGTCAGATTGCAACTTCATTTCTTTCTTCGTCCTTTTCAGATGCGATGGCTATTGCGTATTCCGCAAAATGTGACCTGTATGTGTCGAACATGTCCTCGCAGAGCGCGTCCCAGCTCTGTTTCCTTGCGTAGGCAACCGCGTTCCTGCCTGTACGGGTAAAAAGCTCATCATCGTCAAGCAGTGTTGATATGTATTTGTAAAAATCATCAGCGTTCTTGGGTTCTGCGTGGTATCCTGTTTTTCCATGCTGAACGATACCCATGGGACCCCCCTGTGCCGCGCATACTACTGGAAGACCGGATGCCATGGCCTCAAGTACCACGTTGCCGAATGTCTCGGTTATAGAAGGGAACAGAAAAAGGTCACTGGATGCGTAAATCCGGGCCAGGTCATCTCCAACCAGTTTGCCGGTGAATACCGCATGGGGCATACGTCTCTGCATTCGCTTCGCACGGGGGCCGTCACCGGTGATAACCATCTTCACGTCAGGCCGTTTCTCTTCCAGTATTTTATACACGTTCTCAAGTGTCTTCAGTTCCTTTTCATCAACAAGACGGCTTACAAACAATATCCTTGTGGTACCCTTGCCGCACAGGTTGTCCATGTATTCTTCATCCCTGAAGGAGGGGTTGAATTTATCCATGTCTATGCCCCTTCCCCATATCTTCATGCCGTCTTCATTCACTCCAGCTTCTTTCAGTTCATCCTTGATGGGCTGGGTTGGAACAAAGGTAAGATCGCACTGGTTATAAAACCATACGGTGATTTTTCGCACCAACGCCTTCGCAGCCCTGGCCAGCCCTGGTATAAAATTCAGATAGTAGTCAATATACGCAAGGTAGTGGGTGTGATAGGTGCTGAAAACCGGTATATTATTCTTCAGGCCGTATTTCAAGGCGTAACGGCCCAGTAGTGCCGGCGTAGTAAAATGGATAACATCAGGCTGAAACTCCTCAAGGGCCTTCTCAAGCTTCCCGTTGAAAAATGGAAGGGCCAGCGGGTAGTCCTTGTAGAGTGGAAAACGCACGTAATTGCAGGTCTCCACGTCAAAGGGCACCCTTTCCCTGTCATCGGGGGGATAAGCCGTTATAAAAAGGTAGTCAAACTCATCCTTTGGGATTCTATCAATAATATTGTACAGGGTATATGTAACCCCGTCTATATTCTCCCGGAGAATATCTGAAAAGAGCGCTACCTTGATTTTTTTTCCTTTGTTCATAACATTCCTCTTCTAACACTGTGAAACAATTAATGAAGCATTAATCGTGCCGAAAGGGAATACAGGGGCGATTTAAGTGCTGGTATTATGAGGAGTTACAGGCCATAATAAAAAAATATACTGGTTTTGGCCTGCAAGCATAATTATGAGGATACAATGTATCATATTTGCAACAGATAATCGCTGCATAAATGCAACAATGGTTATCGTCTTTTCGGTATAAACCGGTATAGTTGACTTTTGATGTCATCCCCTGTTATAAAGGTTTTAATGTGAACAAACTGCGGGTTGTCTGCAGCTTTTTCACGGATCATCTTCAGGGTAGCTGCGTTTCGCATGAGGGCATTCTTGTCTCCAACCTGCAGGCGTCGTATGTAGAAATCATCAATAAAGACCAGGGTGATGTTCTTTCGGGTACATTCCTTCACTATACCCTGCATGGTGTCGCTTTGCAGTTTCCTGGACTGAATAAACCGGCTCCTTTCCAGCCCGCTGTAATACATGGCCACGTTGGTCTCGCTGATTAGCATTTTGTCCTCTTGCGTGCCGTGCTGGCCATACCATAATCCGGCTTTTTTGAATTCAACCCGTCGCAGGCTGTAATGGTCCATTGTCCTGCTGCCATATCCAGTCATGAATGAAAACAATATGCCAAAGACCAGGGTTAAGGCCAGGATGGTATTGTTGCCAGCGCCGCTGGTAAAGCGAACCGTGAGTACCCCCGCCGCGGTAAAGGCAAGTGCCCAGGTATAGGGAATAATGCCGGCATCCAGCAGGGTAAATGATGAGGCGAAGGTAAACACGGCCAGGCCCAGGGCAAAAGCGGTGATGGTGAGTTTCTTTTTATGCTTTTCGTTAATAGTGTTCCATTTTTTGGCCATGAAAGGGATGATCCCCTGCTGCAAACCGTAAAAGAGAAAGAGATTGAGCAGCCATAGTATTGGAAGCACGTATCGGGCTTTCGTGTTCTGGTAGACCACGTGGACGAGAAGAAAGCCCCCTGTGGCCAGGAGAAGGGGAACCTGTTTTCTCCAGTGAAGTCGTATGAAAAGTATCCCCCCCCACACAAGTGAGACCAGCACCAGTATGCTGAAAACCAGGAGCAAGAGGGCAAGCACAACCTGGAGAAGAAACATGTCTGAATAATAGATATGGGTTCCCATCCAGGCAACGAAGGAGGAGACTACAAGGTAACAGTCAATGAAGTACATGTAAATATTAGGGCCCCGTCGTGCTATCTCCCCCACGTAGGCATGATTTCCGGCATTGCTTCTCTGGTATATACTTAACAGTATCCAGGATATGGCAATGGTGGAGGCCAGTGTGCCAAGAATAATGGCGAGAATCTTTTTTCTGTTCTCGAAAAAATCACGGTACATGGCTGCCGGTACGGTAAATACCGCGTCCCACTTGGTGCCTGCCGCAAGCCAGGATGTGAGATAGGCCAGGCGTGAATTCTTGACGGTGAAATAGATGGTAAGGGCAATGAGCAGGGTGAGCAGCATCTCAAGTTCTGCGTTAATTGCCGTATACACGGTATAGATATTTGCTGACAGAAAGAGCATGGCCAGCAGTGCATAGGGAGCCGCAAGCCACCTGCGGTATAATGCCCACACGACTGCCAGGTAGGGAATAAAAAGTACCAGGTTTACTATGATTGCGGTTAAATACACCGGATCAAATGTATCCAGGGGATTTAAGGGTGTGAGCAAAGCTAGTATTACATTGTATACAGGGAGTATCTTGAACGAGTTTCCGGGGAAGTTACCCTTCATGTATTCCGTTACCCGGGGCAGAAAATTATTCATGTAGTCAGCGCTGGGGGTTTCAAGGTAATTGAAATAATACAGGACATACCCCAATGCCAGGGTTCCTGTTATTATGGACAAGTTGCGTATGGCTTTTCCCTGATCAGTTTGAGTATTGCTCATGCGATATGACCTCTGCATTATGAATGTTGTTACCTGGTGAGCCGCAATTGCTGTTGTATACTTTCTGTCACCAGCCGGGGGTCATCAAGGTGCAGGTAGTGCAGTCCCTTTTCTGACTGGCGTAGTATACCACGCGGTGACAGGTTTGCTGCCTTCCTGAATATGGTGGCATACACCCGGTTTACCATCCGGGCTTCATCCCATGACATCTGGAACTTGTAGAGCCTGTTCCTGTAGTCGTTTTCTGAGTACCTGAGAATGGTAAGGGGGCGGTTGGGGAAAGGGCCGGCGTCTTGTACCTGCTGTATGCTGGTGTCAAGGTTTGATCCATATTCCAGTATCATGGCATCATACACGTCCCCCCTCGAGTAGTGGGATATGACGTCATTGAGGACATTGCAGGGAATATTTTCATTCACCAGTATCCGCAATGAGCGCATTAT
This sequence comes from uncultured Leptospiraceae bacterium, assembly GCA_964629365.1. Lineage (GTDB taxonomy): Bacteria > Spirochaetota > UBA4802 > UBA4802 > UB4802 > M55B154. Next base: position 4,583 of record CAZVRB010000106.1, on the reverse strand, counting down.
CCCCGCGTCGGCAGCAAGGCCTGCAATTCTTAGTTTCGGCGTTCTCCTGATGAGATTCTGATAGAACACCCGGGGCAGTTCTTCCTTCAAAAGACCATACTCGGTGGTGATGGGATTTATCATGACCACACCGGCCACGTCAGCCGGGTGTTTCCTGGCAAAGTGCTGGGTGTACAGGGCACCAATGTCGTGGCCCACCAGTATGTAGGGGCCGCGTATGCCTTTATTTTGTAAAATGGCGCGAAGATTTGTGGTAACTCTTTCAGCGGTTGCCGGTGAGCCAGATGCCAGGCTCCACCCGTAGGCATCTCTGTCATAGGTTATCACCGTTGTGTCTTTGGCAAGGCGGTCCTGTATATGCCACCATTCAAGGGAGGTTGAACCAAGGCCGGTCTGGATGATGACTGCCGGTGTACCCTGTCCCTTTACCCGTATGAAAAGTGAGGTGTTGCCTGCCTGTATGCGCTCACCTGAGGGGTGGGGATTCTGCAGCCAGCGGGAAGCAATTATACTGTTGTTTATTGCCGAGTATGCCGCCCAGAGAAGGGGGAAGGCGATCAGGGCTGCCACCAGAATAAATATGATATTTCGTTGTTTCATTACCAGGGGATTACTCCGTTCTTTTGTATATTATGATATGATCAGGACTAAGACGTGAAAAACTTATCCTTTTGAATCCGGGAATATGGTAATCAAACCGGGCCGCCTTTTCATACGGAAGTTTTTCGTTAAATAATTTATGGAAGAATACCGGGAACTGTGTTCGCATGAATTGTTTTCCCTTCTCGTTGGTAACGATCCTGCCGCTGATAACTTCGTCACTGATTTTGCCAAGGTACCTTCTGTAGTAATGGGATGTTATCACGATATAGTCCGGTTTTCTTTCGTTTATGTCCAGCACATCGTTTTTTACCCTGTAGGTAAAGGTGTGCCGGGGAAACCGGGGGAGGTAATGTTCGTAGGCATAATATTCAATAGTCGCGTCCTTTTCCATGTGCTGCTGCATCCAATCTTCCGCCCTGTAGCGGGTATCAAACAGCAGGTTGGCGTTGACGTGAATGGTGAGATAGAAACCGTATACCATTGAGGCAGTTACTAGTAATATAAAAGCAGCCTTAAAGAGTCCCCTGGATGCGGCAAGTCCCCGGTCGATAGCATAGCCGCCGTACACGGTAAGGAAAAGTGTTATGGGCATAACAAAGCGTACGTTGCTTTGCCGGATTATCTGAACAAAGAAAAGGTAGAAAGATAATGACGCGATAAAAAATACAAGTGATAACAGGAGCTGCCTGCTGTTTCTGCGATATTGTATGATCACAAGGAGAATACCCACACCACACAGGGTGAGCAGGGGCCAGCCCATGGTATCCTTTGCCATCGTCCGGATTGAATCTGTCAGCAATGCTACTATGCCTTCTGGCTCAAGGGTATAACTGATTGATCGTGTCCCCCCTTCTCCCAGCAGAAAGCCAAGGCGTTTCTGAAAACCGGAAAAATTCAAAACCAGGTTTTCTACTATGACGGTACCGGCCAGGAACACCCCGGCGAAGGTGATAAAGTTCCTGGTGAAAAGGGCCCTGAAGGGGTTTTCGCCTTTGTCACGGTATAGTACGGGAAAAAGCAGGATGAAAAGTATAAAGGGCAGCACGAAGACGGCATAGGCCTGGTCCTTTGTGCCAAAGGCGAGGCAGGTGAATACCGCAACGCCGATGTAGTCCTTTCGAATGCCGTATTTTACCAGCCGGATAAGAAAATAGAGGGCGATCATTGCCCAGCAGAGAAATGGTACCTCAACCTTGGCTACGTGTGAGTAAAAATTTATGGCGGTGTTGAATGAAGCGACAAGGGCTGCAAATACGGCTGCCCGCTCTGAAAAAAGTTCGCGGGCCGCACGGTATACGAAGTATATCATTACCAGGGCCATGATCACGGTAACAAGGCGATCTACCAGTATAAGCCAGGTTACATATTCCGGCGACTGGGCTACTTCAAGCAGCCGTTCAAGTGACAGACCTTTCGGGGTAACCGCCCCGGCACCCATGGCGATTACTATGGGGATATTCAGAATGGCCAGTATAAGCTGATGCACCATGGGGTATTTATGATAATATCCGAAAGAGAATCCCTGGCTCAGCCCCACCAGGGGATGATAGGGTGCCAGCGAATCTGAAAGCCACGTGGCATTATGAGGCAGGCCCCAGGTAATGCCGGTTAGATACAACACGGCATTGAAAAGCACTACCAGGATCACTGGCTTCTCGGAAATGATGTCAATTATATTGCGATGGATTTTCAATTAATATACCTGCCATGTATAAACATCTGGAAAATGGTAAATAATGGATGCATTGTACATATACCGGTGCGCCTGTTGTCAAGATACATTTATAGAGTATCATACAATGTTTCCTTGTTGCATTTCAAGCAGGTTGTTGTATTCTGTGTGTAGATTTTTTGTCAAGGAGTTGCAATATGGATTTCAGCATTAAGACGCTTGGACAGTGCAAGGTTGACTGCCCCCTCCTGGAAATGTTTACCTCCAGGGAAAAAACTTTTGAATCAGATGAGACCCGGTTATTGTACAATACAATGTTCACGAAGGACACACAATTTGATAGTGAAATGCTGCAGCAAAGCTTCGAGGTGGCTGGTCCCAGGGAAAAGATATATTTTAAGCCGGAGGAGGCAAGGCCGGCCATCGTTTCGTGCGGCGGGATATGTCCGGGAATAAACGACGTGATCCGGTCTATTGTAATGGAATCACATTATCATTACAATACACAGAAGGTGGTTGGAATTTCTTACGGGTACAATGGATTGAACCCTGCAAAGGGATACCCCATGATGGACCTTACCCCTGAAATGGTAAAAAATATACATATGGAGGGTGGTACCATACTGGGGTCTTCCCGGGGTGGAACAGAGGACATGGATCTGCTTATGGATACCCTTGAGAAGATGGGGATAAATATATTGTATGCTATCGGTGGAGATGGAACACTTCGGGGTGCCCATGATTTTTCCGAGCTTGCCCGTAAGCGGGGTGTTGACCTGGCAGTTGTTGGAATTCCCAAGACCATTGATAATGACATCAGTTTTATACAGAGATCCTTCGGTTTCGAGACAGCCGTGTCAAACTCGGTAAATGCTATCTATGCAGCGCATACCGAGGCTAAGGGTGCGCCCAATGGCGTTGGCCTGGTAAAGTTGATGGGGAGACATTCGGGTTTTATCGCTGCCAGCGCCGCGCTTGCCATCAATGATGTGAATTTTGTATTGCTGCCGGAAGTGCCATTTGACATGGATGGTGATAATGGTTTTCTTGCACATCTTGAGAAACGTCTTAAACAAAGAGGCCATGCCGTAATCTGCGTGGCCGAAGGGGCGGGACAGGATATTCTGCAGAAAGAGGGCCCCAAAACTTATGACCCGTCCGGAAATGTGCGGCTTGCTGACATTGGTTTATATTTAAAGGACCGTATAAACAGTTATTTCAGTGAAAATAATATTGAGATCAATCTCAAGTATATAGATCCAAGTTACATGATACGGAGCGCTCCCTCGGTACCTGATGATTCAATTTACTGTGCCATACTTGGCCAGCACGCGGTACATGCTGCAATGGCGGGTAAAACCGACCTGGTAATCGGACAATGGAACAACATCTTCACCCACGTGCCCATTGACCTGGCAGTTTCAAAAAGAAAACAGGTGGATCCCCATTCACGTTTCTACAACAGTGTGATAGAAGCCACCGGGCAACCCGTTTCCATGAAGAACTAGCTGCCGTCCTTCTCCTTTATAAACCCGGCGGCTATAGAAATTGCTGCTTCAACTACGCCCGGTTCGATGCTGTCTACCGTATCATCCTGGGTGTGGTATACCGAGTCTTCTTTTTCCGGCTCCGTTGCCAGCGCTATAAGGGTGGTGGCGTGGACACCGATTTTTGCCAGCTCTGCCGCATCGGTGGCACCGGCTCCGGGATACAGGGCGAAGGGTTCGGCGTTATATCCCAGCGAATGAGCTATCCTGCTGCAGTCATCTGCCATTTGAGAGGAGAGTTTGATAAAACCGTTCAGGTCCCTTGTAAGAAACTTGATACGATGGGTGTAATACAGGCTGTCCATGTTGAAAAGCCACGTGGGCATGGAGGTAAGCTCTTCCCGGTGCATACGGGCATACGCCCGTGCTCCCCGTATACCCGACTCCTCCGCGTCAAAACTGGCCAGGATGATGCGGGTGTATCGCGGCCTGTTTGCTTTCGGGGCTTTTTTCCCGAACATGCGGGCAAGTTCCACGGTTATGGATGAGGCGATCAGGTTGTCCCCTGCACCGGGAGTCCCTTCTTTTTTTGTGAAAAATAACATGGGTATGGCAAATACAATGTTTGAAAGAAGTGCCCACCTGACTATTTCCCCGACAATCCCTGCTTGACCGGTTATGGCTGCATAGATGGTAAATAACCAGATAATGAAAGGGGATACGCCAAAGGACAGTACGATGAAAAGGACAATCAGGCGATATAGTTTTGGACTGTCCGACATGTAACGGAACTCGTAGGCACTGTCATGATGCCCGCTTAC
>CAZVRB010000105.1:0-12332 GCA_964629365.1 uncultured Leptospiraceae bacterium | reverse complement strand
ACCTCTTACTGCTAAAAATAATACTTCAACCCGCCACCCATGGTAACATAGTTGAACCTGTATTCCTGTTCGCTTTTAATAAGCCCCCCCAGCACCCCCTGGCTCTGGTATTCATCGCGGGTTACAAGGGTTGGTGTATAATAATACCTGCCTTCTACAAAAAGACTGAATTTTCCAAGGCTAAGTATATTAGCCCCCAGTCGACCTCCAAGGCTTAACAGGTTATGACTTCGCAGTTTTTCTTCACCATCTTCATACGCTTCATTACTCCGGTAATCCACTAATTTACCATATCCCGCGAAGATACCGGCATACGGGGTGACAAGTTTCCATCCCGTATATAATATGTATGCGATATGACCGTTCAGCGAAGTATAATTATACCACCTGTCCTGTTCAACCTCACTTCCGAGGTGCTGGAAAACCTGGTCATGACTTATCCTGCTGAATCCTATTTCACCGGAGATGTTCCACCTGTCAAAGTTATGGCCTATAGCAGCAAGGAACACCGGTGAAGGGGTCAGGTCCTTATTGGCTGGTATCAGGGCTGATACACCAACACTGAATTCACTGCGATTGAGCACCTGTTTCTCCGGCAATACCGGGTTCCATGTTGCTGATCCGTTAGTTCGTATTGCCAGTGTTACCTCGTCATCTATATATCCCTTCTTTACCGCACGTATCCTGTGTTCGCCCGCGGGCAGTTTATATTCAATAAGGGGAGACTTACCTGCCATCATGCCGTCGATATATATATCGCATTCATCAGGTGATGTACTTACCGTAAGTCGTCCAACATCCTTTGTGCTTACCACTGCCGCGATTATACCGGCAGCCTGGTTTGCACTGTCGAAAAGCTCAGAAAGATGGGCTGTTACAACCCTGCCGTTCAAAACCAGTGCTGTTTTGATATCAACTGCTTTTATAATAAGGGTAATACTGGAAGGAGTGCCGCTATATGACCCGAGCAAAAGGACATCCGCGTTTGTCATCCTTTCTGCCCTGCTAATATCAGTTTTACTAAACATTCCACTTTGCTCAAGTTCCACCTGGTTGATCACACTTGACAACCTGGATCTTTCCACCACTTGTATATCTTCTGACTGTGACAGTGTGGCCGAGATTGAGTCGGCAAGTGCTGTTGAAAGATAATCCATCCCTTTACTGCCGGTATTGTTGGTAAAATTCAGCACGGCAATTGTTGGTGACGATGCAGCAACAGCGTACCCACCTGTTATAATTATACATATTACCAGTAATGTAATTCTTTTAAAATACACATTGATCAACCGACGCATATTAATCCCCTGGCTTTTGCAAACAATAAGCTTAATATTTTCTTCACTGCTACATATGGTATTGCTACAGTATATAACAAGTCTTTTCCGATTTCGGCAACATTTTTTACTATAAAATGAAATCTTCTTTAATGTAATATTTTTCTTGACTTACATGCTCTTTATGTCTTACAATCAGATGACAACAACTATCTTTTAGGGTACGGTGGTGGTCACATGAATGACATGATTACCGAAGTCAGGGTTTTCCCGAAGGAAAACCTTGGGAAAACACTGGGATTTGCCAACATCACTCTTATGGACAAATTCGTAGTAAAAAACCTGCGAATTGTAAAAGGTGATAAGGGCATATTCATCGGAATGCCTTCCAACAAAAGGAAAAACGGTGAATATATCGACCTTTTTTTCCCAATTACCCAGGAAGCCAGGGACATGATTACCGGCGCTATTCTTGATAAGTATAACGAGGTAATGGAAGGCGAGGCTGCCGGGGTTGAACACAAAGTAAACCAGGTATAACAGAAGTACGATTGTACCTGCTACACAAAGACCAGCTCAAGAATCCGTAGTGCTTCTCATCAGCAACTAAACGATGAGCTAAGGCAAATATGTATCTGCCTTAGAATTTTATTGTCCAGACTATATTTCACTCCTGCCTGAAGCGGGACATGAAACCTCTCACAAAGTTTGTCATCCGCGTCAGTACAAGGGCACTGATTACCACGTCAAGTATATCAGGGAAACGCAATCCTGTCCCCCTGAATATCTGCAGGGCATTCACCTTGTAACAAAGAAAAAAAGCGATCACAATAATTATGGCGTCCCTGGTTGCCTCAATAGGACGGGATGAAGAAGCGTCCCTGAGTGCTGACATTGAAAATACAGCCATAACGGCGGCTTCAAGTATAATCGCGATAACAAAAAGATTAATAATATTTTGAATCAGTACATCACCATTCATTTCCTGACCTCCCTTTCATAGCAAACGCGCCAGATCCTTCGCGCTACATGTATGGTTGCATTATATGCATATTTATGAATATCATGCAACCAATTTTCTAAAATGAATCATTCTTCTTTCAACTCTTTCTGCTGTAGATACATGCGTATTTTATCGCGTATGGCATCAGGCAGGTGAATACCAATCGTTTTGAGCCTGTTCTCATACTTTGTAAAAGAATTTACATGCTTGGTGGTGGCAACAAATATCTGAAAATATGACCTGATACTTCCCTCAAGCTCCTTTCTGAACTCAATATCTTCGTTAAGCAGGTCTTCTACCGGTGCGATTACCCTGTAATTGATCGGTCTGCAAATAGAACGGTATGCGACAAATCTCTGTGTCACCTCTGATTCATAGTTTTTCTGCCGTATTCCTTTTTCCACTTCGTTGAGATTTACGCAGTCAATTATCTCGAAATTATACTCTTCTTCCAGGGCATCACGTATCATTTTCTCAGCATTCCTGTTACTGGCACAATCGTTCACATCGTCGGGACAGTCACGGTCACATCGAAGATATAATACCACGTCAATATCTGAACTTGGCTGTGAAAGTCCGACGTTTACTGAACCAACAACGTCCATTGCCAGGTTCTCAATTTTCGGTTCAAGACGTTTAACCACCTCTTCAAGACGGTCAACACGCTGCTCGGTCTCCCCTGTCTGAAACATTCTGAAAAAATTCTTTATTTCGTTGAAAAGCTCAATTTCCGGAATATGGGAATATTTCTCCACCTTCATGTCTACATTTTCATTTCGTTTCCTGGCGTTATACCGATGCTGATCTATTATGCGTTCTTCCCAGCCTTTTTTACCATGCGTATATTCGGCAATATCATGTACCCGGCCGTTAAATATTTTTTTAAACGTAATGCTGTTCACCACATCGTCTTCTATATCCACAAGGTAAAAGAACCCACCTTCGGACACATCACCACTAACCATGGTAACATCACCAAATGGCGAGGGATTAAGATAGACGGTGCCCTCGTATTCTTTGAATCCCCATGCCCTGTGTATATGCCCGGTGCAGCACAAAAGCACAGGATTGTTTTCGCAATACGTACGCAAAGCCGGTGATCCACTTGGCCCGATGGGGGACAACCAGTCATGAATGCCATGGGCAGGCTGATGGGTAACGATAATGTTGGGCTTAACTGCCTTGAAGAACTTGTACATCTCGTTTTTACGGTCATCAACACCGATACCCGCCCTGTATGGCACAACGTATCGTTCAGGGATACCCGCTGTAAAGATATCAGCACCACCATACCCGGCTATTTTCAGATCGCCGAATTGGTACCAGTGCATATGCAGATCCCGTTCATGAAGAGAAGTGAACTTAAAGTCCATGTCGTAATTTCCAGGGAGTGTATATATTGTAGCCTGTGTTTTTAATGAGAACAGGTTCTCAAGCACCTTGTATTTCTGCTGCATCACACGCCTGGCCCGTATTGTGTACTGTTGAAATTTTGTACCGGCTTCCTGTATCTCTTCTGTGGAGGTAGGCAGTTCCAGCAGTTCGTCAACGAAATCTTCAACTACGATGTCTTCCCTTTCCATCTGGCGCTGAATGCCGTGAAAATACGTCTGCAGTTCGTGGTAACGAATAGCACTTTCCATATTATAAAAAGGGATATCGATGATATCGCCACTAATTATATAAATATCAGCAATGGTATCATACAATAGATCCTTTACCCGTTCGAATGCCCCGTGTACATCGGTACAATATATTATTCGCATACACCACTCCCAGTCATGCCGGCAGTGTGAAACTCATGCCGTGAGGCTACAGTATATCATTTTCATGAAGTCACATCAAGCTGTTATTGCTTCTCCCGCAAACGAGCATAACCCGCGAAGATAGCAGTCATCAGCACAAATAGTATTGCTGCATACAACAGCATATCACCGATTACAAGGTAGGGTGTATCATGGTTCATTGAGAAGTCTATGTTGCCAATACAATACATCTGTTTCATCAATGGTATTGACGAAACTATTCGTCCGTATGGATCGATAAAGGCGGTAAAACCGGTATTTCCGGCGCTGTAAAACCATCTGCCGTTTTCAATGGCCCGAAAAACTGAAAATGCGAAGTGCTGCATATGACCGGTTGGGTTGTCTGTCCATCCAAGATTTGTAATGTTTACGAAACAGTCCACCCCCCTTCTTCCGTAGGTTCGGCACATCCTGTAAAATATGTTCTCGTAGCATACCAGGTTTCCGGTTTTGTACCCATTTACGTTAAAGGTCATGGGCATATCACCCGGTACAAATGCTGATCCCCCGAAGGCGTATATTATTCGCTGCACGAAAGGAAACCACTTCTGGTAGGGAAACCACTCTCCCATCGGCACCAGGTGATTCTTGGGATAAGTGCTCACCACATCACCCTCCGCGTTAATGTGCACCATGTTGTTCTGTGGATAATACCGTTGTGCCAGGTTATCTACTATAATACCTATCTCGCCGGTAAGCAGGGGTCTTTCCAGCTCCGCTGCCAGGTCGAGCACTTTCTTTTCAAATAAACCAGGTTGCCCGTTGAAAAAATCGAAGGATATGCTTTCAAGTGTTGCCGATTCCGACCAGATTATCACGTCAGGATCATGCTCCATGGCCTTCTTTGTCAGCTTCTCAAGCGTTTTCAGGTACATGAACTTGTTCATGTTCCAGTTTTCCCATGGAGAAATACATGACTGTACCATGGCAACACGCTGTTCAGGCTTCCCATCACCCCTGGGGCCGGCAATTCTGGCAAAACCCCATGACCACAATATCACAATTGCAAGTAGTATAACTACCACACGCCGAAAAGGAATTGATCGAAAAAGCAGCCTGTTATCGGGTTTCTCATCCCTGTAATACTGCACAAGCTCCCCCACCGACGTATTAAAGGCCACCATGATAAAGGTAATTCCCATAACCCCAAAAACGGATACAGATTGGATGAAGGACGTGAAAGTATACTGCGAATACGCAAGGTATGCCCAGGGAAATGCAAGATGACCAAGTGACTGAATCCAGTCCACCATTATCCACACAGATGGATACAGGAGTATTCGAAATGATTCAAATCTTCGTGAAAGCCATTCTGCAACGAGAAATTTCGTGGCAAAAAAAACTGTAAGACTTGGTATAACAAAACCAACGATCACGATGTTTCCACCTGCCACGTTGGCACCAAAATCACCAATCCACCGGTACTGCAGGTAATTACCGAGAAGTCCTGTAATAAAGGTGTAGAAGTACACCTTCTTTAATGATTTACCCTGAATAAATAAGAATAGCGGGACAAGGGACACCCAGGCAAGCAACGCCAATGGCGGTAAAGCCAGGGTCACCGCCGTGATACCGGACAGGAACATGAGTATGGCTGTTGCCAGGTAATAGTGTTTCTTAGCCAGTTCTATATATTTTTTCATCATGCCTTACCTGTCATATCCAGAAATTCTTTCTCGTGTAGTATCTTTACGCCCAGTTCTTCCGCTTTATCACGCTTTGACCCGGGATCCTCGCCGGCAACAACGAAATCTGTTTTTTTACTAACAGAACCGGTAGGCCGCCCTCCCAGTTGTTCAATCAAATCTTCAGCTTCTTTACGGCTCATCGATTCGAGGGCTCCGGTAAATACAAATGTTTTGCCGCTCACAGGTGACCCTGTTTTGGTCTTTTGCTGTTCATCCTCTATGGTCACACCCGCATTCTTCATTTTCTCTATCAGATCCAGTGCGTCATCATCATGAAAGAACCTGTATACGGAATCAGCAACCTCTGGTCCAATTTCTTTTATTTTTTCAAGGTCTTCTGCAGACATTTTTTTGATATTCTCGATTGAGCCTGCATTCCTGGCAATCACCTTCGCAACATGATCACCAACGTTGCGTATACCCATACTTCGTAAAAATATCGATAGTGTTATCTTTCTTCGGCTATCAATTGATTCAAGTATTTTATCCGCCAGGGTATCACCCATGCGGTCAAGCTCAATAAGGTCCTGTTTTGTTAACGTGAAGATATCTGCCATATCCTTCACCGTGCCTTTTTCATACAGGCGTTTTAATAACTCGGGGCCGACATTCTCAATATCCAGGCCCCCCCGTGACACAAAAAATTTCAACTGCTCAAAGATCTTTGCCTTACACAAGGGATTTATACACCTGATGTAAATGTCCTCTTTTTTCAAGGTGGAGCCACAGGACGGACATTCACCAGGTGCGTGTATTGATTCGGTTTGACCACCCCGCTTGTCCTTCAATACTTCAACAACCTTGGGTATCACGTCACCGGCACGAATAACCTTGACAGTATCATGAACCCGGGCATCAAGACGTTTAACTTCATCGAAATTATGGAGGGTTGCCCTGCTCACCAGCACGCCGCCAATATTCACAGGATCAAGGTTAGCCACGGGGGTAACCAGGCCGGTGCGCCCCACCTGTACATCAACTGATTCGATCCTGGTTATTGCCTCCAGGGCCGGAAATTTCCACGCCACAGCCCATCGTGGTGACTTTGATGTTGCTCCAAGGCTGTTTCTGTATTCAAAATTATTAACCTTGAGAACTACGCCGTCTATATCAAAATCAAGCTCATGCCTGTTCTCAAGCCATTGATTATAAAATTCTATAACATCATTGATGTTCCCTAAAGTGTGATGGGCAGGGGCCGGAAGGTTGTATCTTTCCAGCAATGAGATAAGTTCTTTCTGGGATGTTACCATCTCTTCGGGTTCAACCAGTCCGATGCTGTACAACACCATATCCAGTTCGCGCTCCCTTGTGATGGCGGGATTCAATTGTCGTAACGAACCAGCAGCCGCGTTACGTGGATTGGCAAACTCCTGTAACTCCTTTTCCCGACGTTCACTATTTATTCGCTCGAACTCTTTATGGCGCATGTACACCTCACCCCTCAGGTAAATGAGTTCAGGCACGTTTTCTCCTTCCAGTCTCAGTGGAAGAACATTCACAGTTGCGATATTGGCAGTCACGTCCTCACCCTTCTGTCCGTTACCCCTGGTAGAACCCTGTGTATACAACCCATTTTCATATTTCAACTCAACTGCAAGCCCGTCATATTTGAGTTCAACCGAGTATTCAATATTTTCCAATTTAAGGCCTTTTTGACATCGTGCGTCAAAATCACGCAGTTCTTTCTCAGATGAAACATTACCGAGACTCAACATCGGGGGATCGTGGGGCACTTCTGAAAAGGTTTCACTTACCTCTCCACCCACTTGTTCAGATGGTGTATCTTCACGTTTGAGTTCAGGATAGGCATTTTCAATTTCAACAAGTTCTTTCATAAGCCCATCGTAGGTGGCATCATCCACAAGAGGCTGGTCTAAATTATAATAATAGTAGTTGTATTTTTTTAATAATTCAACCAGTTCATCATAGCGTCGTTTTTCTGTGTCCATAGAAGATATACATACTCCAGGTATTTAAATATGAAGGCACACTATAATCGGCTGGTATTGCGAATTGCAAGAAATAATTGCTATAGATGATAATATGCCACGAATAATTCGTCCTTCTGTGTAGCAATATGCATGATACTTTTTTTGGTTGCCAAATGATCCTTCAAAAAATATAATATCATTACAAATATAATGGTTATGATATTGTTTTTTTGGTAATATACTAAAAATACTTAATATACAATACAATGATGTATATGCCTGTTGAAAAATGAAATATATGAATATCCCGAAATTACGGGCAAAATAGTGAATAATGTGGGGCCTGGCTGGATGATGCTTGAAAGATTTACGCGTGAATATGATCAACGCTTTCACCTTGAAGAAATACTGACAATGGGGATGGCCATATTCCTTAATGTTCTTATTGTCACTTTTTCTGACATCAGGCTCGCTCCCCATATTTTTCTGCTGAACAGTGGCATAGTGGCCCTTGTACTTCTTGTTAACTACATGAATCGCACTATTAATAATACTACATATTCAACCTTTCGGGACTGGTACGTTGCAATTCTGCTATTGATCATTTACATGGAACACAATACACTTGTACCGCTGATCAATGCTACTGATATTGACAGCATCATCATTAAAATTGACAGGATCCTTTTTCTTGGAAATGACCCAACTATACTGCTTGAACGATTCACTCACCCGGTGATCACAGAAATACTACAGGCTGTATATGTATCATTTTACTTTCTACCGTTTTTACTGGTCTTATTGCTGTACATGAAGGGTAGAAAAATTGACTTTCACATACTGGCATCAACAATATTACTTGGATTTTTTATCTCGTATATCGGGTATTATATATTTCCTGCAATCGGTCCCCGGTTTACCCTTGACCATCTCCAGGCAGTACCGCTTACAGGTATATTTACATTTGATTTTTTTCGCGGCTTCATATTCAAGGCAGGCGGTATAACCAGGGACTGTTTCCCGAGTGGTCATACTCTCATATCTGCCCTTACAGTTATGCTCTCATACAAATATTATAGAAGATTTGCCCCCCTGAGTTTCATATGGGGAACCTTACTCATCATTTCCACGGTGTACCTCAGGTATCATTACGTTGCCGACCTTGTTGCTGGTTTTATAATCGCCGTAGTGGTTTACCGATATGGACCAACCCTTGCCAGGTTCTACATCTTTGGAAGTGAGTATTATGCCGAACAGCCTGCTGGGGAAAATTTGCGTTCTACCTGGTGGAGAATGTAAATAGTTTTAATAATTTACCAGTTAATCCAGATCTGCGGACAAACCAAAGCCATCCTTCATAATCAGGATGGCTTTGTTGGTATATTACATGTTCAATTCTTGAAAATTATGATATTGTCTTTTCGTAAATTCTATAGGTTTTATAGATTTCTCCCTTAAGGGGCTTTAACGCACCAATCATCTTTTGATTTGTTTCAACGATCAGGGAACAATCTGATTGCGTGTACCCAAGACGAATACCGTTTTCAATGGTTAACAGGTAAAACACGTCATCAATCTTTTGCCCCCTGTATTCGGGAAGCACACCCATAATCACGGTTCTAATTTTCCGTGTTCGTTTAATCTCTCGAAAAGCCTTTATTAAACGCCATGGATACAGGCGACCATTCAGCTTTGTCAATCCCGGGTTGGCGTCTGGCAGCGAGACAATGAATCCAACTGTTTTACCATCTTTTTCAGCAAAAATACAAAGTTCTGGAACAGCTATCATTTTTAACTCTTCAACCAGCATTTCGAACTGCTGCCTGGTAAGATCCAGGTGACCCCAGTTACTATCCCATGCTGCATTAAAAATGTGATGAATTTCATCAGCCCTGTTAGCTATTTCCTTCTTATCCAGGTAATTGTAAGTAACATCCTGGTCTTTCATTATGTTCTCACGAACATCTTTAAGATATGGTTTGAAATCGTCGATTTTTTTTACAAGAAAACAATACCAGTCAATTTTCTTTTCGAAACCATATTTTTCGGCCAGTGTTCTAAAAAACGGTGCTGTATGAAACAGACCTACAACCGGCATAATATCTTCACCCTGAACTTCAAACCCAACAGCATCATAAATCGAAAAGCTCTGTGGTCCCTGTATTTTTGTTTTTCCCTTTTCTTTCAGCCACTCCTCTGCGGCACTGAAAAGGGCGTTTGCCACATCCTGGTCTTCAATACACTCGAAAAAACCGAAAAACCCTGTGTCCTTATCGTATTTTTCTTCGTACAGGTGATTGATATGGGCTGTTATTCTGCCCACCGGCTGATCATCCCTGTATGCCATAAAATACTGCACTTCACCTATATCGTAAAAATATCCCTTATCAGGATTAAACAGTTTCTTCTGTTCTCCAATCAATGGTGGAACCCATGCAGAATCATTTTCGTATATTTTTGTTTTCCAGGGTAGCTTTATAAACTCCTTGATCTTTCTTTTATCATTCGCATCAATCTTACGTACATCTATTGCACCTGACATATGACCTCCATTTAATTATTCATCACTATTGTTTGTTAATTCCATAATAACGACAATAACCTCCCCTGCCATCCGGGAGGCTTGTTGCGATTACCCGTCTAAACATATACAATATTTTATAAATATACTGTTTTTCTTGTTCTGGGTGGCTATTATATACTTGTACCTTGAAATTTCAAGTAAAAATCTTTTCGTCAAAATAGTGATCCCTGAACAGTATCGTTAGTATGCCTTGTTGTTAGTTTTATAGTTTCATTAGTTTCGTTATTAACGTCTTCAGCATCACGTGTTCCCTTTTCAAGATATTCAAGAACTTTTTTAATATCCTCCCAAACCAGTTTTTTTAACGGACTGCTGTCGCCACCATTTCTTAATATATATGATGGATGAAATGTCGGCATCACGGGAATCCCTTCATAGGTATACCAGGTTCCTCTCATTTTTGTAATACCCTGTTTAGTATTAAGCAAAAAACGGGTAGCAGGATTCCCCAGGGTTATTATTACTTCGGGCCTGATTATTGATATCTGCTTTTTCAGGTAATCACCACATGCTTCTTTCTCATCGTCTTCTGGTGGACGGTCACGGGTACCCTCGAGGTTCACTGTGGGTCGGCACTTGACAACGTTCCCGATATACACATCACTTCTTCTCAACTTCATTCCTTTTTCAATTATTGCCGTCAATAAAATTCCCGCTCTTCCAACAAAAGGACGACCCTGAATATCTTCATCTTTACCGGGCCCCTCACCTATAAACATTACTCTTGCATCCGGGTTACCTTCACCAAATACAATATTTTTACGGGTTGTTGATAATTTACATCCTGTGCATTCCGCCATGGATTCTTTCAGCTCTTCAAGTATCACTGTCTTAACGGTTTGATTTTTAGAATCCATACCTTATACCCACCATTTAATTTTTCGATCCAAAGCTTTTTGATTTCTACTGCACGCGGAATAGCCCTCAGCTAATATTTTAGATGACCGTGTAAAATCCAGTGTAGGCATATCTTCCAGGTTGGGTTCTATCAAAACTGCCGGAGGATTATAGCGAATCATAAAAAGAGTATTTGTGTACTCCATAATGTCAACAGTCTGGTACATTACTTCAAAAATATTGGGCATTTTAACTTTTTCTGACTTTTCATCAACATCAATACCAAGCCATTTCTGTACCGAGTTAAGCCAGTTTTTATCAGTTCCAGACTTTTTTATATTTTGTCCTTTCATATTATTTTTTTCTGATATCATCTCAAGTTGACTCGAATCACCTTCAACAGTTTTAATTTTACTTTCCACCATATTTCTTAGTTTTTTACTGCCTGAATGTATGATAGGATGCAGGTTCACCGCTATCACCTTTCCAGCCCCCATGTCTTTTACAATATCTATGGGTAGAGGGTTTGCCACACCACCATCAACCAGGAATGTGTCCTTATAACGCATGGGAATGAATACACCGGGTATAGATATACTTGCACGAATAGCGTCAAGAACCCTGCCAGACCTGAATACTACCGGCATACCGGTGTAATAATCAGTGGCAACAATACTTAATGGTATCGGCAGATCTTCAATCAGGTAATCCCGTGGTATAAATTTTTCAAGCATTTCTATGATCTTTTGTCCTTCAATCAAACCGGATTTCGGGAATACCGGATCAAAATACTTGATCATCTCGCTCCACTCAAGATCAAGTAAGAAATCCTTATATTCCTTCAGTTTCCCTGATGAATACAATGCACCAACTACTGCCCCAATGCTTGAACCGGCTATAAAATGGATGGGTATATCATGTGCTTCTATGTATTCGATCACGGCTATATGGGATATACCTTTCGCGCCGCCACTTCCAAGAACCAGCCCCACTTTTCTGTTGGTAAAATATTTTAATGGATTTATCATGTAAGTAAAATCTTTGACAGTATATAATTTTTACTATATTTTTTAAGTACAAACTATTGTTACATTTTTTTTCAAAAAGTCAATCCATTTAACAGGGTCCAGAGGGAAAAAGGTTGACAATGGATAGCAACCTGAATAGGTTGTCTCAAGATCGCGCGGTGGAGCAGCTGGTAGCT
>CAZVRB010000104.1:0-12353 GCA_964629365.1 uncultured Leptospiraceae bacterium | reverse complement strand
ATGAAACCGCCCGCTTCGCTCGACGCCGTGCTGAGCGACGCCGAAGCATAAACGCGGATGATTAGTGAATAGTGAGCCGTGAGAAGTGAACTGAGGTTAAAAAATTATTTTCAATTCCCAATAATCCGGAAAGACCCAAAAAATATATATCTTATTCATTTCTTAGCGCTCTTAGCGTACTTAGTGACTTTGCGGTAATCTTCGTAAATAAAAAATCTGTCTCTCTGTGCCTCTGTGATGATCCTTTTTAAGATAAAAAACGGAAAAGGATAAACTATTGTATATATTAATACTTTACAGGACTTTAAGTGCTGATGATTAATGGAAATTAAAAAACGGTATGACGTTATAAATGAACGGGGTAAGAAAAGATGAGTGGGGACGTTGATGTAATAGTAGTAGGGGGCGGACATGCGGGAGCCGAGGCGGCGCTTGCGTCTGCGCGAATGGGGTATCAAACCATGCTTATCACCGGTAACCTGGATACCATATGCCAGATGAGTTGTAATCCTGCAATCGGCGGGCTGGCAAAAGGGCACCTTGTTCGGGAGATAGATGCCATGGGCGGTGAGATGGCAAAAAATATTGATGCTACCGGCATACACTTCAAGATGCTGAACAAGAGCAAGGGGCCGGCAGTATGGTCGCCCCGGGCACAGGCTGACAAGAAGGCCTACCAGTTCAGGATGAAAGAAGTACTGGAGCAGCAGGAAAACCTCGCACTGCAGCAGGATATTGTTACAGCGATAATCGCCGATGGGGGAGTGGTAAGCGGCGTGGAAACCATACGTGGACGCCGTCATATGGCGCCGCGTGTTATCCTGTCAACCGGTACTTTTTTGCAGGGGCTGATACATATCGGTGAGTACAAGGAAAAGTGCGGCAGGCTTGGCGACTTCTGCGCGGAGCATCTTTCAGACTCGTTGCGACAACTTGGCTTTCCGGTACACCGGTTAAAGACGGGAACACCGGCAAGGGTAAACGGCAACTCAATAGACTTTGATAAGTGCCAGGTGCAGCATCCCGATGAAAAACCCATACCCTTTTCATTCAGCAATACCGAAATTGAACTGCAGCAGGTTCCATGCTGGATTACCTATACTACCGCAAAGACACATGAGATCATAAACAGGAATATCGGGAGATCACCCCTTTTCTCAGGAAAGATTACCGGGGTGGGGGCACGATACTGCCCGTCTATCGAGGACAAGGTGGTACGCTTCGCAGAAAGACCAAGACATCAATTGTTTCTTGAACCGGAGGGGCTGCATACGAACGAATTTTACATAAACGGGTTCTCAAGCTCACTGCCAGAGGAGGTACAGCTTGAGATGATTGCCACGGTGCCCGGCCTTGAAAACGCCCAGGTTATGCGTCCGGCCTATGCCGTAGAGTATGATTTTGTTCCGCCGGTAGAACTGAAGTCTTCCCTGGAAACAAAAAGGATAAAGGGCCTCTACCATGCCGGACAGATAAACGGTACTTCAGGGTACGAGGAGGCCGCGGCACAGGGTATGGTGGCTGCCATAAATGCAGTGCGGTCTCTACAGGGGAAAGAACCCATGATATTGAAACGTTCTGAAGCATATACAGGTGTGCTCATAGACGACCTGGTAACAAAGGGCACAGAAGAGCCCTACAGGATGTTCACCTCCAGGGCCGAACACAGGCTTTTGCTGCGGCAGGACAACGCGGATTACCGAATGATGCAGTATGGGCGGGATAATGGCCTGGTGTCACAAGAACAGTATGAGAAAATGAGTGAGAAATACAGAAATATTAATGCAACTATAGACAGGCTCTCCTCAGCGATAATAACCGTTGATGCTGAGCTGAAAAGGATAATAGAGGAAAGGGGAGGATCTATCGCAAGCATACCGGGTAAAATTTCTGCCGGGAAGCTGTTGAAACGTCCCGAGATCAGGGTAGAGGATGTGAAAAAGATTGTGGATGTAGATATTGATGATGAGAGTGCCCCCGTAATCGAGATGGAAATAAAATACGAGGGCTACATAAAGAAAGACCTCGAGAAGATAAAAAAGATCGAAAAGATGGAAAACAGGAGAATACCCGAGTCACTTGAGTATGATTCCATGCGTGGATTGAAAAACGAGGCAAGGGAGAAGCTTAAACGGGTACAACCACAGACACTGGGGCAGGCCATGCGCATATCCGGGGTTGATCCTTCGGACATATCCATACTGGTTATTCACATGGAATCGGCTGATAGAAACAAGGCGAAGGCCTCCCGCAGCCAGGAATAAACTTTACGTAGTATAAAGAGGTTCCACGTGGAACATTTTGACCTTGAGAAGGCATTGCAGGATATGGGGCTTGACCCCGCGGGCATGCAGGTTGGTAAAATGAAACAGTTTGCCCGCATGGTTGTTGACCATAACAGGCTTGTAAACCTTACGGGGTGTAAAACTGTCAGCGAAGCCGAGAAGGTTCTGGTTGTTGACAGTATACGTCCACTCTCCAGAAGTAATGTTCCACGTGGAACATTGATGGTTGATATTGGAACCGGGAGCGGGGTTCCGGGGGTGCCGATACTGCTGGCCTTCGGTGGGATCAATGGCATACTGGTGGATTCAAATGGAAAGCGAACAGAATTCGTCAAGAGGGTGGTCGATGAACTTGAAATACCCGGCTGCCGGGTGGTGACGGCACGGGTTGAAGACCTGGGTCATGATGAACTTTACAGGGAAAAGGCAGACCTGCTGGTGAGCAGGGGGTTTGCACATCCGTATGTTGCCATGGAGATGGGGGCACCCCTGGTAAAAAAAGGCGGTATGATGCTGGTGTATGCCCGGGGAAAAGAAGGAGAATTGCCCCCTGAGATGCTTGGGCATATGCGTGAGCTGGGCCTTGATCTTGCCGGCGATGGCGATGCAGCCCGGTCTGGCATAGGCGAGGGGCTGCTCTGGGTGAAAAATGAGCAAACACCGCCACGATATCCCCGCAGGTTTCCTGTAATAAAGCGTGAGGCATCACGGATTATCATTCAAAATGAAGACAATAATTACTGAAAAAATACATGTCGTATGTATCAAAAAGCGTTGAATAGCATCAAAATAACATGAATACAATAGGATAACGAGGAAGGCTGAAAGACAGGATATGGCTCAAGATATATGAAACCGCCCGCTTCGCTTGATAAACGCAGATTAACGCGGAGTATCTTGAATGTTTGATAAAAGCTATCATCTGTGTTCATCTGCGTTCATCTGCGGTTAAAATTTTAGGTGAAAGCGATTTTATCGTTTGTTATTGTTGGTAAATAATATTTAATTATCGGGTATCCGGAATGAGTGTTAATATTAATTATGGATAAAATTATGAGAAATATGAAGATGGTTATTGCCGCGATTTTAGTTCTGTTCGTCGCCGTTGTGGTCTTTGCCTCTGTTCCGGAGAAGGAAACAAGGTCGAAGGAGGCATCAAGGGTGGTGTCTGATTCAACTCTTGTTGTTCCCGGCGTGGGTGCCGAGGGTGTTGTGCTGGGCATGACGCTTAAAGAAATAAAGGAACTGAAGGGTGAACCCCGGCGGGTAACAGAGAAAAAGCGATGGAAGCTGTTTCGTGATGTATTTCACCTGAAAGAGATAGCTGATGTGCCTTTTGATATGATGATCGAATATGGCTATCCCGGGATAACCGTCGGCCTGAAGGACAGCAAGGTGCAGTTTGTCATAGGGCAGTCGCAGCAGCGGGTAACGAATTCCGGGGTATCACTTGAAAAAGGTGTGTCATACGTAATATTCCAGATGGGTAACGAAGGTCTGCATATACTTGAACGAACACAGAAATCTCTCTACATGTACAGGAACAGGGGAGTGGCCTTCTTTGATGACGGGAGCAATGATTCAATAGATATGTATGCAGTATTCAATCCCTCTGATGTGGATGATGATTAGCTGGCTTCGGCCGGGGATGCCAGGGTGTCAGTGATCCTGTGGGCATCCCTGTCGCTGATGCCGTACCGGGAAAAAATGATGTCCTCCATGTTCTCCCTTGTTGTACCCTCTGTAATACCTGATTCACGCATCTCAATAGACAGTCTTTTAAGCATCCTTGCGGCATCCCCGGTAATGCTGCGAAGGGGCAGCCGCTCCAGGTTTCCCCGTAATACTTTAACCGTAAAGAAATTCTGCTGGTAGTAATACTGCATCAACCGTGAATTGAGAAGGGCCACAAGGCTGTCCGCATCAAGATGGGGATCTACGGGGACAAACCCGTTCACGTTGTTCAACGAGTAGTAACCATATGTGTCAACGGCGAAGGTGAGCTGCCTGCCTATGAACTTGTAGAGTACCTTATGCGGGGTAATATAGAGATCCCCCGGGGCCACCTGCTGCAGGGTTGCGGGATCAAACTTGAAATGATGGCCGCTGAATTTGATTGAAAAAGGATGCATGTCTTTTCCCACGATGATGGGATCGGTGTGCTGGCTGGTGCGCTGTCTGCTGATGTGCATGGGATTGTTGCCGGTGACGATGCCAAGAAAAAACCGAACCCTGTCTTTCAGGAAGAAACAGTGCCCATCATCAATGGCAGAGAGCAGTGAGACTGCCTGTCGTGAGTAGTGGATGGTAAAAATGTTTTCGTGGGTGTTTTCGTATGCTGCCTGCGGCACAAGCAGGGCGGTGCCGTTTCTTGCCGTGGTTCGGGTATGAATATGCACGATATTCCGGTTTCGTTTTTCATGCCGGGTTTCTTTCTGAAGATGGATAGAAACCGCGGGTGCATACACTTTTTTAAACCGGTCACCCCACAGGGCTATCCCCCGTATAGATGTGTTGTCAAGTGCAAGACGCCGTGAGCTGCGATGGGCCTTGATGTTGAGATACGCCTCGGGTACCAAAAAGCCCAGCATGCCCCCGTCTGAGAGATGCATGATGGATTTTTCAATGAACAGGGTGAAGCTGTTTATACCCGAAGCCGCGGACAGGTATCTTCGACGGTAATGATTTTTCTCTTCCGGCGAAAAGCGGGCCCCCCAGGGGGGGTTACCCACGATGGTGGTAAACCTGTTTAAGCTGAGAATGTCAGAGGGGAAAGGGGGCTCGTTCATTCGAAGAAAGTTGCCCGTAATAATGTTATGAATATTCTCTATCGGTACTGATGCCACATGGGCAAGGTTGCATCGGGCAATAGCCACAGATACAGGGTCGATGTCTATGCCAAACAGGCACCTGGTGCAGATATGAAGAGCGGCATCATTCGGATCCCATCCACGTTGGACGAAATTGCTAAAAAGGCGGTTGAAGCATGACACGATAAACTGTCCCGACCCGCAGGCGGGATCAAGTACAGTGATACCTGTTTCTCCCGGTGCAATGGCATGTTCGACGATGTAATCCACCACGTCAGGGGGAGTGAAGAACTGCCCCTCGTTTTTCCTGGCCGCAGAGCTTTTAAGCTGCTGGTAGATATAGCCCAGCATGTCACCGTCACGGGTGATATCCCAGCGCCGGTACAGCTGGTAGAGTTCATCAACAGCATCGGCAGCATCTGCATCTATGTGGCCAGGGGGGGTGCCGTATGCCAGGTGGAGCATAATACGGGTGATGATATCACAGGCAATGGGCTCATCACCGGCGTTATCTGACAGTATTGTGCTGGCAAGCACCTGGATACGTGCATCAAGGTAATGACGATGTTTCCTGATATACTCTGAATGGATAACGGTTTTTTTCATGGCCTTTTTTCATTGCGTTTTTTTAGTTTATCGTAAAGATGGACAAAAAGAATGAGTGTTATACAGGAGAAAAGAGTGCACGAACTTTCAGTCATGTCCAATATACTCGATATCGTTGTTGAGAATGCCCAGAAGAACAACGCCAAACGGGTTACAAAAATACACCTGGTAGTGGGTGAGCTGTCAGACCTTATTCCTGAATGGATGCAGACATATTTTGATTTCGTCAGCAAGGACACCATCGCCGACAATGCCGAGCTGGTAATCGAGAAGATTCCCGCCGTGCTCAAGTGCGACGAATGCGGGCACGAATTTACCATCACCCGTGAAGATTTCCAGTTCACCTGCCGCAAATGCGAATCAGCCGAAGTGACAATACAGTCGGGCAGGGAATTCACGGTGAAAAGCATCGAGATCGATTAGCTTCGTTCATCCGTAAAGCTTTTCTATTAAATACGAAAAAATTAAAAGAATTGAAATATTAAAAATATCAGTATAAACGATGATTACAAACACAACCCTCAGTGACTCTGTGGCTCTGTGGTTATTCTTTTAAAAGAGGAGGACGTGAATGGTTCTTATTGGGATAGTTACTGTCAGTGACCGGTCGTCGAGAGGGGAGCGTGAGGATCTTTCCGGTCCTGCCATCAGGCAGTGGGCAGAGGGGAAGGGTTATATCGTGGCTGAAGAGACCGTTGTTCCCGATGAGTATGACGCAATCGTTGCTGTCCTTACCAGGTTTTGCGAGAAGGGATTGTCACTGGTGTGTACCACCGGGGGCACCGGCTTTGCTCCACGGGACGTGACCCCCGAGGCAACACTGGCGGTGATAGAGCGCAGCGCTCCCGGTTTTGCCGAGGTGATGCGTATGCGTTCACTTGCAGTGACCCCCCATGCCATGCTCTCACGTGCGGTTGCCGGCATTCGCGGAAGAACCCTCATCATAAATCTCCCCGGCAGCCCTAAAGCCGTAAAGGAAAACCTGCAGTTTATTGAAGCCGCCATACCCCATGCGTTAGACCTCCTTCGTGACAATGTTACCGACTGCGGATCTGTTGAATAGAACCACAGAGGCACAGAGGTACAGAGATTTTCTAAATCTTTACCAGCAGAAAATTTAAAAACGAATATTTACAACTATAGGAATATCAGGTTTAGCAAGGGAAATGATGGGTTATTGATCTTTTCTTCGTGTCTCTGTGTCTCTGTGGTTCTATTTTAAAATGAAAAAGACTCCAAAGATGGGCTCGTGAGGCCGATACTTGTAGTATCAAACTTGTATGTTAATCCGGGTAATGATGAAATTAATCACGCGTGTACTCACATTTTTACTGACTGTAACCGTGCTTGGCGTGGCGGTTTCTGTTATGGGTGGGCCGCTGGTTCGTATTGACAGCGTGGATGCCCGTTCGGATTTTCCCACGGTGAACATGACGGTGACGGTACGTAATCCTGACAGCAGCTCCATCCACGGACTTACCGAGGAACACCTGATGGTGTACGAGGACGGTTACCGGGTGAATTATGTGAACGTGAAAGACCTCTCTGATGATGCCCGTCCGGTATACCTGATGATGGCTGTTGATTCAAGCAAGAGCATATCAAAAGAATGGCACTCGGTGTTGAAGAAAGCAGCAGGAAGGGTGGTTGATGACGCGGGAAGCCTTGTGCAGATTGCCCTTTACCGTTTCAACGATAAGGTACAGTTTTTAAATAACTTTACCAGGAACAGGGAACAGATTAAAGAAAAGATTGCCGGCATCAGCCGTCATGGAAAATATACCCACCTTTATGATTGTATTTACGATTCACTGAACATGCTTTCCGAAGTGGAAAACACACGCAGGGCAGTGGTTGTGTTCACAGACGGGAAAGACGATGGAAGCAGTCTCACCCCGGATGATATAATTCAGTTTGCAAGGGACAGTGAAGTTCCGGTTTTTTTCGTGATGCCGGATAAAGACGCGCGAACGAAGAATCCCGCCAGGATCGCAAGGATGACCGGCGGAAAAATGATTACTATTTCGTCTAACGCAAATATCGGCAGCCTGTATACAGATCTCGTGCGTACCATTGTAAACAGGTACAGCATTAAATACAAAACCATGGCAGGTGCCAACGGTACGGCCCACCAGGTTGAAGTTCGGCTCAAACACGGCCAGCTGCGCGACCGGGATGTACAAAAGGTGACCTATGACAGTGGATTCCTGAATATCGCCCTGCCGGGTCTCTCAACAATTATTCTCATAATACTGGTGTTTCTTCTGCTGGTTGTTCTGGGCGTTCTCTGCGCGGTGCTCTTTAAACGGGGACGTGAAAAGATGGCATCAGTACAGCCCTACATTGTAACATCAAAAACACAGGCAGATTATCGTAAACTGTTTCGCGAGGAAGAAGCACGCAAAATGAAACAGGACGTGCTGCTTACCCCCGAAGACCCCGAGTACAGCTACGCGAAGGCCTGGCTGGTAGAGAAGGGGGGCCCGGAGACCGGGAAGAAATTTCCCCTTTTCTGGGACGAGATAACCCTGGGCCGTGACCCCGAATGTACCATTGTAATAAAAGATGACGCCGTCTCACTGAAGCATGCCAGGATAAAAAAAATGTTTAACGGCTATTACCTGTTTGACATGGCCAGTGACAACGGTACCTTCCTCAACGGACGCAAACTGCTGCGCCCGCGGGCCCTCTACGACTGGGACGAAATAAAGATGGGCCGTTCCATGTTCCTCTTCCGCGGCTCAAAAGGCTGACAGATACTTGTTGACATTTCCCGAACGTGCTAATAATAAATACTATTCATTAGCATGTGAGGTAAAACCATGAAAATTGTAAAACGCGTTCTTGCCGTTATTATCAGCCTGCCGGTTGCAGCATTGATGGTTTCTTATATTATGAGTCCCACCTGGGCGGGTGAGGACATTGCCATTGAGAAGAAACTGCCCTACGAGGCGGTGTGCGCACATCGTGGTGCTGCCTACCTTGCACCGGAGCTTACCATGCCCGCCTTCGAGATCGCCCGTGACCTTGGTGCAGATTACATAGAGACGGACGTACAACGTACGAAGGACGGGGTACTGATCAACTATCACGACGATGACCTGAAACGCACCACCAACGTTGAGGATGTCTTTCCAGGCCGCGTGGATGATCCCGTGGGATCCTTTACATGGGCCGAGCTGAAGCGGCTTGACGCGGGTTCATGGTTCAACGAGAAAAACCCTGACCGGGCACGGAAGGGATATAAGGGGATTACCATTCCAACCTTCGAGCAATACATAGACATGGCTTCTAAAGGGAACAACAGGCCCGGCCTGCTCATAGAGCTGAAGAAGCCTGAAAACTTCCCGGGCATCGAGAAACAGATCGTCGCCCTGCTGGTGAAGAAAGGCTGGCTTAATGCCGACCATACCGTGAAGGTGCTTGACCCGTCGGGACTTGGCGAAACATCGGTGAAGGTGGGGTATGGTCCCAACAGGGTGATATTTCAGTCTTTTGACTACGACAGTATTGTCCGCCTGAAAACGATCGCCCCGAAGGTAATGCGCAGCTACATTGTAGACGAGGATACCGAGAAGGACCTTGGCGGGTTTGAACCCATTCTGCAGCGTGCCCGTGAGAACGTCTCAGAGATAAGCGCCGTGGGCTACCTTGGCTGGCCGTGGTACGTTGGCGACGTGCACGATGAGAACAAGTACCTGTTCGTCTGGACCCTGGACGAAGGGTGGCATTTCTACATGTTCTCATTTTTCGGGGTGGACGGGGTGATAACCAACCGCTTCCATGACTACATGGCCTACACGGGCCGGCAGCTTTCACAGCCCCTTGAAGAGGTGATGGCCAGGTTTGACGGACAGTGACGGGTAATTGGGTGACGGGTGACGGGTAACGGGTAAAGGAGGTATGTTTGGAAGTTTTTTCATATTACTATCTCTTGCTCGTTTCGGAAAAAATGGAACCGCCCGCCTCGCTCGATGGACACAGATGAACACAGATTATTATTAATGACAACCCCTTTTATAATGGACACCTGATGCCCTTCGGTACCGGGTGGGCCATTTTCCTGTTCGTAATAACCGGGAATAGCTTCCCTCTACCTGTTAATAAGAGTAAATGACGCCCATCGTAAAAAAATTTTACAATTATTTGAATTTTTTTATATTCCATGAAATAGTTGGTAATTGATCACTGGCCACGGCATATAAAGAGAATTAATGCACAGGTCTCCATGGGTTAACCCCGTATTTTTTTGCAAATACGCGGATGAAATAATGGCAGGAGGCAGCCAGTATGAATTTTTCAAAAGAGGGTATGACCGAAGAAGAAATTTTCGAGAAACTGGAATATTTCATAAGCCGGGACGTGGACTGGGAGTCGGGTAAGGCGTTCGGCATGGTGTTCAATGCCGGGAAAGAGTACAGGGATATAAGCAGAAAAGCGTATTCAATGTTTTTGTTCCAGAATGGACTGGACTTTACCCAGTTTGACAGCCTTTTCCAGATTGAACGGGAGCTGGTGAGTATGGCCAGGTCTCACCTGAACGGTGATGAGAATGCTGTTGGTAATTTTACCAGCGGTGGAACTGAAAGCATTATGCTGGCGGTGAAGGCGGCCAGGGATTACTGCAGGAAGAAGAAACCCGGAGTCACCAGCCCCGAGATGATTGTGCCGGTGACGGGACACGCGGCGTTTCACAAGGCTGCCGATTATTTGAACATTGAACTGGTGCAGGTCCCGGTAGATACAAAGAGCGGCAAGGCAGACCCGGATGAAATTGAAAAGGCGATAACTGAAAACACTATCCTGCTTGTGGCGTCAGCCCCGTCCTTCTCGTACGGGGTGGTTGATCCCATCGGGGATATCGGGCGGGTGGCAACGGCTCATGACCTGCTGTTTCATGTTGACGCGTGCATAGGCGGATTTTTGCTTCCCTACTTCAAGAGGCTGGGGCAACCGGTTCCCGGTTTTGACCTGGGCGTGGAAGGGGTGACGTCAATCTCAATGGACCTGCACAAGTACGCGTACGCTCCGCCGGGGGCCTCCATCATTTTGTATAAAAACGGTGAGCTGCGTAAAAACCAGATCTTCGCCTGCGGCAGCTGGACAGGGTATACCATTGTGAATAATACCATCCAGAGCACAAAGTCGGGCGGTGCAATGGCAGCCGCCTGGGCCACGTTGAACTACATCGGGCATGACGGCTACCTGGAGATTGCACGGCAAAAGCTTGCCACCACGCAAAAGCTTGTTCATGGTATTAATGAGATGCCCCACCTGAGAATACTGTATGAACCGGAGATGTGCCTGTTGGCCTTTACGTCGGACACGGTTAACGTGTTCATGCTGGTAGACGAGATGAAAAAGAGAGGCTGGTATATTCAGCCCGCCCTTTCAATTGACGGGCTGGAAGAGCATATCCACCTGACCATGAACATTGAAAACACCGTGCACGCGGACGAGTTTTTAACTGACCTGGAAGCCAGTGTTACACATCTAAAGCAATCAGAAACCGGCAAGGACAGCGGAATGCTTGCGCAGGTGCTGTCAGATATTGATTTTTCATTGTTATCAGACAATGACATCGCCGGCCTGATAGACATGGCAGGCCTGGACGAGGGGAGTGGTCCGGGCGGAATGGCAGAGATAAACACGATTTTGAACCAGCTTCCGCCGGAGTTGAGGGAACGTATCCTGGTTGAGTATACCAACAGGCTGTTCAGGTAAAAGCGCAGGTTGTTTTTTGTTAATATGAACCAGGGACGTGTAACATAAAAAATTTAAAGGTTTTCTGAAATTTTTTCTTCACATAAGGGTGTGTTTTTATATAATTTCTGCAAATCGCCTAAGAGTAGTTGTGCGCCATAAATCGGCCAAAGAAAACATTTAGAGACGCCGCCTAAAGACAAAAAGGAAATATGAATAATATTATTTTTGAAACAGACAGACTTATTCTTGAAGTAATACAAAAAAAACACACTAGAGATTTGTACAATTTACTATCAAATGAAAATGTTCATAAGTACTTTCCTAAACCATTAAATGAAGATGAATCACATGAATTCTATGACAATATTCAACAAAGATACATTGAAGATGGTTTTTGTTTTTGGGCAGTCATTCGAAAAGCAGATCTCAAGTTCATTGGAATTTGCGGTTTGTTAAAACAAGTAATAAATAATCAAATTGAAACTGAAGTAGGCTACAGGATTTTAGATATATATTGGGGAAATGGATACGGTACAGAAGCCGCAAACGGATGCATAAAATATGCTAAAGAAAAACTAGGTAAAAAAAGTATAATTTCAATAATAAGAGAAATCAATAAACCATCAATAAAAGTAGCAGAAAAAAATGGATTGATTTATGAAACAAAAATAGTATTCAATAATTTGCCTCACAATGTTTATAGAAAAAGTTTACTGAAATAATTTTAAAATAAATATTGTGAAGAACGGCGGCAAAGTAAATTTTACAAAGGCCGATTTACAGCGCACAACAAAGCTTACCCGCGGCGCTCGGAGTACCTCGCTTGGGCTTCGCCACATTGCGGCAAAAGGCCGCCGCAACGTCGGGTAAGCAAAACGTTAAGCGCCAGATGCGCAAGATTGTATACAATATTCATAGTAGCGGAGATAAAAAAATGAATGAAAAA
>CAZVRB010000103.1:0-12596 GCA_964629365.1 uncultured Leptospiraceae bacterium | reverse complement strand
CGTAACGCAAAAAACACGTGAATCCATTAGTAACGCATGGTCACATTGCATGAAATACAGGTTTCATCTTCACCCGGAGAATATACTCCCATGGAAATTTCAGGCAGGCGTTTCCCCTCCTCCATTTCCAGTGCGTATACCCTGTAGGAGGGTTCTGCCAGCCAGGCATGCAATAACTCTACCAGTTTCAGTCCACCCAGGGTTGCAAGTGCCGCTTTTCCGGTCACATTACCTGTACCCTGGTAAGCAAGGATGCCTGCTGCAATCATCTCCGAGCTGTAATAACCCCAGCCGTAGAGCCTGTGCCCCTTGTAAAAAAGTCCTCCACCCGGAAACAACGCGGAAAGTGTGACCGCGAAGCTATCCCGTGATTCAAACAGGGGTGGCAATACGTCCTCCCTGTGATACTGATGGGCAAGCTGATCGAAGAAGGCGGTTGTATAGGTCACCGGCAATGTTGCCCATAGAAATATATGCAGCCGGTTCATACTGTCTGATTTGTCCCGATCGTGCACCCATGGAAAAAAGTTCGATCGAAAACTGGTAAGCGCAACCGGCAATGTCAGCTGTGTACCTGTGAAAACTGCAGCCGCAACGAGGCCGGGAGTTGAAGGTTCTGGATTATCAAATCCCATGTAATGGGTGGACAGGTATGCCCCGTATGCCGGTAACAGCAGGTTGCCTCCGGGATTTATGATACAGATACCTTCAAATAGCCTCTTCTCGCCCGCCGCGTTTTCCAGCAGCATTGCCTCGGTACCTTTACGCCGCACAAGATTATGTACAATTGCTTTATAAAGAGCGGCAGTGTATTCACCCATGTCATTTTTTGCAGGGAGGATGAACGTTCCTTCTTCTTCGTTATATCCTTCAATCCGGCATATGCTGTGGTACCGTCCGGTTTCAAGTATGTGGATTTTTCTGCCGCCTGCGGTGATCACCCCCGTGTCTTTCAACCCGTGCCACTGGCCTGCTTCCATTGTATACATGTCATCACGCAACCGGACAGCCTTAACCGGAACCTGCATATGCTTCAACATCCCCGCAATTTCTACAGCCAGTTTCAGTGGAACATTCTGCGGCACCTGGCTTCGTACCTTCAGTGTCCCCTCGAATCTTTTATATTGCTCCTCACTGGTGAGAATCCGCAATTCTCCGTAATAATACGGTCCAAGCTGGTAGACACCCACACTGATTACCAGGTTGATACCGTATTCCCGGGCAACATCCGCAACTACTGTCTTTCGCGTATAGCCCCGCAGCTCTGAAAGCACTGCGCGGCGGATATCCTCACCTGCGGGCACCAGTCTTCTTCCCCCCCTGAATGCCCGTTCCACCTCGTCCACCGAATCACTAATAAGAGACCGCATTACCAGGGATCGGCTTTCTGAGGGGATAACCAGCACCTGGTTATAACGTGACAGGCGGGCCATAAGATCAGGCTGGCTGCTGCCCGGTATGAGCATACTCAGGCATATTGCCACCGTCCAGAGAACAAAGCCGTAATACCGTTTAATTGACCTTCGCTGTATGTGTATCCCTGTATTCATATTATATATAGCTTCTTTATCACTGTTTAATATCGCAGGGTGACAGCAACACCACCCCGTAATCCTCCGTCGGGTTCTGTCAATACTACCGGGTGCAGTGTATACATCTCTTCTTCCACCTTCCCGTTTCGTATGTTATCATTCACCATCATGACATGCACAATCTCAATAATTTTCACCACCCCCAGCACCGACGCGAATGTGTATGCCCTTGTGGTATTCCTTTGTCCCTTTTCATATTCTTTTGTATCACTGTTATAATATTCCGGCCGTGCCCAGTTATACAGTATCCCATACAAGAGCAGGTTCTGTGCGTGATAATACAGGTATCCCCATCCACGGTATCCCCGGTAAAAATGTCCCCCCCCTCCACTCACCAGTGAAAGGTACAGCGCTGTTGCCGTGTTTCCCATCAGGGGCTGTTCTCCCTCGAATTTTGAGGCGCGGTTAAGATAGTCGTGGGAGAAGGCATCTACAAACTGGGGCAACCCCCCCGCAAGAAGCATGTACCAGCCGAAATAGTTTCGTGCAAGCTTGTGCCTCGAAATATCATTTCTGTCTTCCCGCATTTTTTCGGGACTGTTGCGCAATCCATGATACTCAATGTACAGGTAGGGAATTGTATTCATAGCCCAGAGCCCCAGTCCCGCGTAATCTCCATCCTGGTAATATCCCAGCAGCGGCACCACAACAGGCATGGTTGCACTTGCCGGAACCGAAAAAGCCATAACCATGCAGGTATCATCAGCTGAAGGGTTGGCGAGAACTATCTCACGTTTTCTTCCCCTGTAAAAGTCCTCGAGATAGCTGGACGTATCTGAATATGAAATAAGAATGAAATCACCGGGAATAACAGGAGTGTCTTCATGTCGCCCGGCAGCCGGGCTTGATTTACCCACAATGTTACCAGATACCATCACGTGGCCCACTTTCTCATACAGTGAAGGTATACCCGTGGTGATATCCGTGTCACCGTTTTTAAAAGAATATAACTGGTACTCTCCGTTTATTTCAAGGGGATATTCGAATCTATACTGCGCATCCTTTTTATCAACAGCAACAGGAGTTTTGCAGCCACCTAGAAATGTTGACAGAAAGAAGCCCGCATGTTCTTCAGCCATGTAGCTGTACTCCTTTTCCCCCTGGCGTACATGACTGACAGGTATCTTCACCCTGTAACTGTTTATCATCTTGCCGAAATGCGGCACCTGGATGCCATAGGCATACAGGAACAATTCCAGGTGATCACCCCTGTCTTTCACCTGGCCCCGCAATATAAAAGAAATACCAGCGTCCCTGGCAAATCGTATCTGGCACTGTTCATCACTGCAGCCAAATTTTTCTATCTGGCGATCCAGCACATCAACGTTCACCATTTCAAATATACCGGTAGACCCGGCGATGTTCCCAAGATGAGTCCGAACAAGTCTTGCGAAGGGTGCTGACCTCGGAGAATCCCCCTCTACAGGGGCTATGGCCAAAAGAGGCAGTGTTGTTTCGGCAACTGCCATGCCGGCTGCAAGCATCAGCATACATATGGTCAGCAAAATATTTTTCATTATACTATTGATGTCCCACCCGGCATATATTACTTGATTACAATTTTACAGGGATTTACGTATAATACCTGTTCATCCTTCAAACGGACCATAGCGGCGTGATCCATCAGCAATTTCATTTCATCCCTGAGAATTGACTGCAGATCAGGTTTGTCCATAATTTCTGAAAGCTCCTGGCTACGCTCAGGAAGCTGCAGCAGTGAATATTGCCTGTCAATGCCCGCCCTGGCCGCGGCATAACTAATTGCGGTAAGCAGACCCCCTTCACGATCGGCCAGCCCGTTCTTCAGCGCCTGGTTCCCGGTAAATACCCTGCCCTCAGCCACGGAGGGAATGCCCTCCCTGGTAATCTTGCGGGCATTTCTTACCCTGGTAGTAAACCGGTTATACATATGATCCACGCTGTCTTGCAGCATTTTCTCTTCTTCTGCGGTGAGTTTTCTTGATTCTGAGAACAGGTCGGCATACTTGTTCATCTTAACAACATCCTTGTGTATTCCAAGTTTCCCATACAACTCTTTTAAAGACACCTTTCCCATCACCACACCTATAGAACCGGTAAGTGTATTTCCGTTTACGAATATGGGATCACCTGTACATGCCACGTAATACCCTCCCGACGCGGCAATATTGCCGAACGAGAATACAACCGGTTTAGATGATTTCTTCTTGAATTCCATGAGATAATGCCACATAAGTTCAGATGCAAAGGCCGACCCGCCACCTGAATTTACTCGAATGACAACGGCTTTCACGAAGGGATTGGTAAACGCTTTTTTCAGGGCACTGTAATAGTCACGATCACCGGTGAGGCTTGGGGCGAAAAGACCGTCTTTCCCGGCAGAACCCCTTACAATATTTCCTGACACGTGCACAACTGCAATAACCGGTTCTGCTCCCCACTGGTATACATGCACGTTCTCCTTCATGTAATCATCAAGACCCACAATATTGCGCATTATTTTTCTTCCGCTTACTATCCTTTCGGTGGCTTCATCAGGGTAGGCACACTCATCAACGAAACCCAGTTTACATGCCTCACCCTCGGTTATGATGCCCCGTTCAAGCTGTTCATTTACCGCTGACTCTTCCATGTTCCTGTCTTTTGCGATATCACCAACAAATTGCCGGTTGGAACTTTTTAGAAGGGATATTACATTTTCACGAAAAGCTTCTGACATGCTGTCACGGGTAAAGCCTTCACCGAAAGATTTGTATGTTCCATGCTTTACCTCTTCGAATGTCACTCCCACTTTATCCAGCAAAGATTTCAGGAAATAGACTTCAGCACTCAGTCCGCTTATAAAAAAAGACTGCCCTGGACTAAGAAATATTTTATCCGCTGCAGTGGCAAGGTAATATTCCCGGTTGCCAACAGAATTCATGATGACGTATACCTTCTTACCATTATTTTTAAATAACTTCAGTTCTTTTCTGAGTTCCTGTGTTTTCGCAAAATCAAGAACCGGCTTTTCAATGTAGACAATAATACCTTCAATGGTAGCGTCATTCCCTGCCATCCTGACTACACGAACAAGGTCTGGAAATGTAGTCTCCGGTTTTTTGAAAAGCTTCACTTCCTCAACTTCCTTAAATTCGTGATCAAGGGATATACGAAGATACCGTCCCCTCACGCACAACGCATTATTATAGCGTTCATTGGTGATTACCACGCCGCCATTCATGTACCCCTTCTGCCCCTGCAGATTGTTTGATATGTAACGATAGTCGGCAACAATGGTTCCCTCTTTTTTTGCCGAGATATCAACAGGCATGGTAATGCCGAAATTGTAATTATTGTCTGTATCAGCCTGCAGGTTCAGCATGATATCAGCAAAAAGCCTGGTATGCACAGAGAAGGCATATGGTACATCAGTGATTGGTTCACCCTCGTATTTTTTTACATCACAGGCCAGGGAAATCCTGTCACCAAAGGGACGTAAGGCGATAGAATACCAGTACCTTCGGGGTACCTTCTTCCCGCCCCACACCGGGGTATTTATATTGCTGTATATCATGCTGAAAGAGATAAAGTCAGCCGGTTGGAAGAGAAAACTCATATTCCATGAATTGATACTGTCATATTGTGAATCGATGGGTGATAGATGATAATAACCCGCTCCCAGGCCTATAAAATTATTAAGCATAACACCCTTGCCTGCGTAATAATAATCAGCTTCTTCTTCAAGCAGAATCCTGTCATCATACAGGCCGTAAAGTCGGGCATAAGAAACAGTGAAGCCCGCCCAGGTTAACGCGCCAAGGCTTGTCCCCCTGTCCAGTCCATCATACTGCCAGTAACGATACTGCAGGGAAAAAGAATCATTTACATCGCCCAGCACGGGATTAACCAGCGAAGCCGATGGATGACCCGCAACACTGGCCGATACACCGGGAAGGATATCACCCTCCGGCTGCAGCCTGGCATCAAGGGGCATTGTTAAAAGAGAAAAAAACACAATGATGAATGTCATTGCTGTAATCAAACGGACCTGTTTGTGTTTATCGAACTTCGATCCCCAGAAATGTGATATCATCCCGTACATGTTCAATACCAAAATCATTAATTGCCTCGATAACTGCATTTACCCGCTCCTCTATATCATTCTGTGTATTTTTCAGTATAATTTCCTGAAGATACTGTTCACCAAATGTTCTATCAGTATTCTCATTATATAACTCGGTTAACCCGTCTGTAAACAGGTAAATTTCGTCTCCCTTGCTCAATACGTATCTCGATGAGTAATACCGGGCTGTAGATTCCACTCCAAGGATCTTTGAACGCCCTTCAAGCCGTGTAATTTTATTACTGCCGGCATTCTTTATAATGGGTGCACTGTGTCCTGCGTTAATATATTGCAGGGATCTGCTTGTTTTATCATATACACCAATAAAAAAAGTTATTAATTCTATTCCACGATAACTGGTAGTAAGAAAATTATTTATTTCTTCAACTGTTTTCTCAATATTCTTTTTCTCAAGCAGCATACCGTTGACAATTGCACTTGTCATTGAAAGTATCATGGCGGCAGCCAGTCCATGACCGGATATGTCAGCAACAACAAAGGCCATTTTCTTTTTTCCGATCTTAATAAAATCAAAATAATCGCCGGTCACCTTGAGATACGGCCTTGAGTAAAAGGAAATGTGAACTCCCGCGTCCTTTGGTGCCTTCTTTGGGAACAACCGCATTTGTATATAGGAAGCCAGGTCAAGCTCTTTTTCATAACGCCGCTTTATAATAAATTCCTGGAACAACCTGTCATTTTCAAACAGCTGATGCAGCTGCAATGCCACCGTATTGAGATAATGCAATTCCGTACCCGAAAAAAACTCATCATCAGTTTTTTCTCCAACCTTTAGTAAACCCTGCAGCTCATCCTGAATGAAAACAGGTGCGGCAATGGTTATCATCTCTTCATCAAGTATATTATAAATTCTGTGTTCAAGCAGTGAGCTGCTCATGAGTGAATACCTGAGCACCGGCTCCCTGAACCGGGTAAAAAAATCGGCGATAAAAGAATCCCGCGAACTGTATTCCACGTAATCGGACAATGTTTTTCCATGATCATCCGGAAGATAGTCAAACAGTACGAACCGTACTTTTTGTACCTTCACAATGTTTTTTACCTCGGTAAAGATCTTTCGCATTTTTACGTTAAGAGGTTGAGGTGAGGAAACCAGCTCGGCTATATACTGCAATGAAAGGGCGTATGAATCCTTTCTCAGAAATAATACATCATCAAACCGGCGTATAAGGATTCTTCTTACATGCAGAAGGGCCATCACGCTTATCACGAATAACACGTACAATAATGTGCTTCCGGATGACAAAAATCCAAAATTGTTTACAATATAGTACAGGGACATGCCGGTGATAAGTGCTATCATTACATCAAAGAAAAGAAACACCAGGCTTTTACGGATATTCATAACAGATCCGATAAAATTACTGGAAAGCAGGCTGTTACCCAGTGCCACGGGAACTGCCACCGCGAAGCTGACACATACCTGCGGAGTAACATCATGTTCAAACAGGAGACCCATCAAGAGCAACCCCAGGGGAACAGACACCCCGATACTCATTACTACCATTATTGCAATATTTCTGCGCCGTATATACCTGTTCCTGCTCATCAGCGCATATATAAGTATAGCCATAACTGCAAGAAGCACACTTGAAAGAAACATAGAAAAAACGAGAAGAATAAAAATGTGAAAATGCATCGGCATCGAGATGTAAAGAATATACAGGATGCCCAGTATGCAGGATACCAGTACACTTAAGAGAATCCCTGATTTCCCCATACGTCGATTTGCAAGATTACAGCTGATCCTGATAAGAACAATAATGGTAATTGCAATTGCAAGCATGAACAAGGGGATAAGTCGCCTGAAACTGAATACGTCCACAAGCAGTAGAAGGAAAAGCCCATATCCACACGAAAAAAGAAAATACAGGTAAGCCTGGTAACTGCGGGTTTGCAGTGTACCCACAACAAGTCCCCATACCCAGCACACGTTACCAATCAGCAGAAGCAGCATAAACAGCCAGCCAATATTACCCTGTTCGGGTATCCCCTGAAAAGACACCATATGCGTGTTGCCATCTTTAACACAAGAAAAGGTAAGGCCCGGCTTTAATTGAATTTTCATAAGCATGTCAGTGATATATCGGGCGTCAACAGGTTTCGAGTCAATTTCATCAAGGCGGCAGCCATATTCCAGCTTTGTATCAGCGGGGCTTAACCTGTAGAGAAAAGTATCACCAA
The DNA here is from genome assembly GCA_964629365.1 of uncultured Leptospiraceae bacterium. Classification (GTDB taxonomy): domain Bacteria; phylum Spirochaetota; class UBA4802; order UBA4802; family UB4802; genus M55B154. The sequence goes on along the minus strand of CAZVRB010000103.1, from coordinate 4,715 downwards.
CAAGCAGCCGGTTAAAGGGGTATTGTTTTGCATACTTACCCATATCACTGATAATGACAAGATTAACAGCCATAAACAGAAGGATAGTTACCATGTATAAAAACTTTTTTTTCAATTCTAACCTTCCACCCGTAGCACGATAAGCAGGTTGTCAAAAGCGTCATCTGTGCTATCAATGGGCATCATGTCGACAAGTCCACGGGTAATCTTTTCGATGGATTGGGATTCTTTTTTTTTCAGTAATTCCAGAAATTCACCGCTTTTCTCATCTAAATATTCCATGAAAGGCCGGCATCCCATAATTACCATATCACCTTCTTTCAACCGCAGCTTCTCATTAGTATTTTCTTTTGATTGTACCTTTTTCAACCTTTTTACTTTTTTCCCCGTATATACCCAGGGTGAGTAGTAATTATGACAGCTCACCTGCATCTCTCCCCCCTGTGTTATCATCGCGTGGCATACCGACAGATCTTCATCCATTATCTCCTTATCACGGATAGTCTTCTGCAGCTTCTTGATGCACTGTAATGGAGTCAGGTGCATCCTGGCATAACTTTGCAGAAGAGACTGAACCGATGGCATATGAAGAGAGACAAGGGCAAGGCTGCCCAGCATGTGAAATGAAGATATCCGCACATCATCAAAATCCCCCTGGTTTACGAACATGTCAAAGAACTCTCTTGAGCGAAGTGACCTGGACTGATGATGTACATTAATGTTTATAGTACCATAGCGCAATGAATTAGTAGGGAGAAAACGCTGTTGAATACGCAGGGCCAGTTCATACTCTTTTTCCAGTTCCTTTTTCTTCACGATCTCCTTGAAAAAGAATCCATTCACCGTAAGAGTGGCAATTTTTGAAGCAAATGCTTTTAAAAGCATGATCTCCCGTTGTGAAAGCTTTCGTTTTAAATCTCCGATAACAATAAGCCCCAGAAATATATCATGAAAATATATGGGAATAATGACTTCTCCATCCAGCTTCTCAATCTCGTGAATGATGGCACGTTCGAAATGAATGTTTTCATTCATCTGGCTTTTAATAATAACGTCATCCGCTCCCCGTATAACCTTGAACAGTATATTGTCATTTTCGATATTGGCCCTGCGGATGACCTTTTTTCGTTTATCTTTCTGATAGAAGATAGTATACTCATCCCGGTCGTGGTAATAGAAAAGCAGCAGACCATAGCGAACATGGATACAGTTCAGTATCTGGTCGAATATGGATTTGATCATTTCATCGAAAGACTCAATGGCGAGTATGGAATCCACGGCCTGAATATATAGATCCATGTAACGTACCGGGGATACCTGTGTTTCGATCCTGTGTGAAAGATAGGTGAACAGGGGGAGCAGTGTCACGGTAAGCAGCACCATAAACAGGATAAAGGCGTGCCCGGCATAACCCGCTATATGGACACCCCAGGTTGTAACAAATATTATACCGATAAATACCACGTGAATGGACGGCACAAATAAATTCTGTATAATCCTTTTCATATGCTACCGGTTACTTTCTCCAGGTCATCACAGATATCGTCATATATTTCTTCCTGCTTCCTGTTACCGTTGACTACGCAGAAGGTTTCATCTGCCAGGTCAAGGTAGTTTTTTCTCACCTTTTCCAGGAACTGTTTTTTTTCAAAAATCTCTTCCCTGCCGGGATTTCTTTTACCCACCCGATGAAGGGCTGTTTCCGGATCTATGTCGATAAGATACACCCGGTCAGGACGGGGAAATCCACGGGACAGGTTCATCGCAATAATTTCCCGGGTAGTATACTGATCCCCCCCCTGGTAGGCAGCGGTGGAATAATAATACCTGTCAAGAATAACCAGTTTACCCTCCTCGAGGGCAGGTCTTATATTATTACATACATCGTATTCCCGATCCCTCAGGAAAAGTTCCAGTTGACCTTTCACGTCCGTCTTTAACTCTCCACTGAGCATCGCACGGATTTTTTTCCCCCATGGCCCCCCCGTTGGCTCGCGAAAAAGCATGGAAGGAATATCATTTTTTTTGCAATACCCGTACAGAAGATCCGCCTGTGTAGATTTCCCAGACCCGTCAATACCCTCAAATACGATAAACAGGGGCAGCTTCAGTTTCATATAATGTACGAATCTTTTTTGCGATATCCCTGTTCAAACTTCTGCTTGAACTGGTCAAACCCGGGACGGTCCAGCAGGCCGAAAGTAAACTTTTTTCCTATCTCCACCGCGGGCTGATCAAACGGGTTGATATTATACAGGTAGCCCGCATAGGCCGTTTGCATTTCCAGGAACATGATAAGTTCACCTACCGTATGCGGGTCAAGCCTGTCCATGATGAGGGACGCGCTGGGTCGCCCTGCTTCTTTGAGGGCAAGCTCAGTAGCTGACTCTTCAAATCCATTCAGTTTTCGAAGACTCTTATGTGAAAGATAATCCATCTCCGGAATTCCATTGTAGAATTCGGGAATGGTGACATCATCATCAAACTGTTTCAGCTTCAAAAATGTTATAACCTTGTCATTGGGTCCTTCAAGGTAGAGTTGCAATTGTGAATGCTGGTCAATAGTTCCCAGTGCCGCTACCGGGGTGAGTCCCGTCATCACCTCGTTGTTATTAACATCGAAACGCTTGCCTAGTGACTCGGCCCACAGCTGCCTGTACCAGTCGGCAAACAGAAAGAGTTTCCGTGTATAGGGCATCAGCACATTTATGCGCTTGTTTTTTCGAATATCAAAGAGGTAGTGAAAAGTCGCGTTCAACAGGGGGGCGTTTTCAAAGAGGGACTTCCCATGGTTCTTCTCAATCACATTTCGCGCACCCGCCAAAAGACCCTGGGCATCTATACCGATAAATTCTGCCATCACCAGGCCCACCGCCGACAGCACCGAGAACCGTCCTCCAACATTTGCCGGTACCGGAAAAGTGGTAAAACCTTCATCCATGGCCACTTTGCGAAGCACCCCTTTTTCAGGATCGGTAATGGCCACTACCTGGTCACGGTATCCGTCTCCCACCTCTTTCTTCAGCCATTCAAGAATGATTGCAAAATTCGCGTTAGTCTCAGTGGTGCCCCCGGACTTGGATATCACCAGGAATATGGTTTTGGGAATATCTATTACGTCTTCAAGGGAACGGATTTCATAGGGGTCAACATTATCAAAAAAATAAACCTTGTAACGACCGTCCCTCTGGTCATCAGAAAGCTCGTTTATGTAGAGGTGGGACAGGGAATTTCTCAACGCCTGGGGTCCCAGTGCCGATCCCCCAATCCCCACAACCGCGATGGTAGTAAACCGGTCACCACACCTGTCCCGAAAGGCACGAATGGATTGGACAATGTCCGTATCATACGGGAGATCCAGGAAACCAAGTGCCCCCTGTTTTTTCTCATCATCCATACGGGAAAGTGCCTTGTCAGTAAGCTGTTTCACTGTATTCAGCTCGTCAGTGGTTATTCCATGTTCATCACCCGTATGGTCGGTCATTAAATAGTTATAATCATAGGTAATCATGTTCCAGTACTCTCCAGTATAATTATTTCAAATAAGGACAGCATGCCGCCCTGTTCAGGGGAACAGTTATATAACAGTTGATTCAGGAACCATAAAAATTATACTGAAATTACCAGGTTGTCAATCACAATTGCATGTGTAGCTACCACTGCCGTGCGGCGGCTTTTCTGAGCCGGTCCATAATTGCTCTTCCAAGGCCTTCTTCGGGAACTTCCTCCGCGTAAATTCGATCAAGCTTGAGTGCATCAAGGCGGTGCATACAGATAAAAAGCCTGGCCGCAGCTTCCCGCAGTGATTTTCCCGGTGAGAGAACTTCTACATGGGCATCACCAGTATCAATTTCCGGAGTGGAAAAGGCCAGCACCCCATGGGATGAAGAAAGTTGTTCTGTGTCTTTAAGATCAGCCACAAGGGTAACCGGGGTCAGTGGGGAATAATGGTAAGGAAGTTGTCCAGGTGCCTCCGGTCCTCCCGGTGTTTCTTTTTCTGCCAGTTTTCCGGTAATCTCTTCCACGTATTCCACCGGTAGCCCCCCGTGACGAAGCACCGCACCCCCTGATTCATCCAATCGTATTATTGTAGACTCAACACCCACGGCACAAGGGCCCCCGTCAAGGATCATGTCCACCCGGTCACCCAGCTGACTGACAACATGATCCGCGTCGGTTGGACTGATATATCCGAAAGGATTAGCGCTTGGAGCCGCTACAGGAGTGCCGGCTGCCGCAAGAAGCCGGAATGCCACATCATGATGGGGCATACGTACCGCAACGGTAGACAGTCCCGCTGTTACGATATCGGGTATTTCATCAGATTTAGGCAATACCATGGTAAGGGGACCTGGCCAGAAACGCTCGGCACATTTTCGGGCGCTTTCGGGCACCACGGCAGCCACCCTGGCCAGTTGTGTCATCTCGCCGATATGCACGATTAAGGGGTCAAAGAAAGGACGCTGCTTTGCTTCAAATATTCGCGCCACTGCCACGGGGTTTAACGCGTCTGCCCCCAGGCCATATACCGTCTCGGTGGGGAATGCCACAATACCGCCATCCCTGATAATACGTCCTGCTTCCTGTATATTCTCTTCTGTTGCCGGTTTCGCTTTCATTACCGGGTACAAATCCTTATTTAAATTTCGTTATATATCCGCATATAATGCAGTGTAGTTGCGGGTGTCAATATATTTCAATTGGAATATTTCGCA
>CAZVRB010000102.1:0-12887 GCA_964629365.1 uncultured Leptospiraceae bacterium | reverse complement strand
AGCAGCTTTCTTCTGAAAATGCCGAGGAAGAATACCAGGTGCGGCTTGAGACCGATGATACGGCGGTGAAGATCATCACCCTTCACAGAAGTAAGGGTCTGCAGTTTCCCATCGTATTCTGCCCCTTCATGTATGACGGCGTGGGTATTGATAAAGACTTCACCTTTCACGACCCAGAAAGGGGCGATGCACTTACCCTGGATATCGCAAACGATACAACCGGTACCAACGCCCATCATCACCGGTATGAACAGCTGGCAGAACAGGTGCGTCTGTTTTACGTGGGATTAACCAGGGCGAAGCACCGCTGTTACATGGCATGGGGTAAGATACGGTCATTTGAAGAGTCAGCCCCGGGATATCTTTTCCATTACCGGGACATACTGCAGCGTGGAAATGGCACCGGTGATATGAAAAACCTGCTGAATGGAATGGAACCAGGCCGGATACATGAACACCTGGAACAATTGCAGGCTGCATCAGGTAACGCCATTCGTGTTATTCAACTGCCCGGTGAGGGTGGAACAGTCTATACATCACAGGGGCAGGTGCCCTCAAAACTGGACAGGCTAAAGTTCAAGGGAACTATATCATCTGACTGGAAGATCGCCAGCTACTCGTCCCTTTCGGCATCTCATGGAGAAATGCCCGTACGGGACATGGATGGTGAAATTCTTTACACCGCGTCACCCGCGGTTCCGGGAGATGACACATTTATGGATTTTCCCAGGGGAACACGGGCGGGTCTCTGCATTCACCGAATATTTGAAGAACTGGATTTCACAAAAGATGATGACCACCAGTTAATAGCGGGGGATATCCTTGCCCGGTATGGATTTGAAGAACGGTGGAACAGCGTGGTGGTAGACATGGTGCACCATGTGCTGGGGGCAGGCCTGGAAACCGGGGATGATACCATTTTACTTTCACAGGTGGACAATGCGAACAGGCTCAACGAGATGGAATTCTACTTTCCCGCCGAAAAGATACAGCCCGAAGGCCTTGCCGGGGTATTTGAAAGCGGTGATATATTCCTGGTCAGGTTCAGGGACATGCTCAGGTCGCTGGATTTCTCACCGGTAAAGGGATACGTGCGGGGCTTTGTTGACCTTGTATTCAGGCATAATGAAAAATATTATATCGTAGACTGGAAAACCAACTGGCTTGGGAATAACCGTGATGATTACAGCCGCCCCATGCTTGGCAGGGCAATGGAAGAGCACTATTACGTGCTGCAGTATTATCTCTACTCGGTGGCACTGCACCGGCACCTGCAAGGCAGGTTGAAGGGCTATAATTATGACAGGCATTTCGGCGGGGTGTTCTATCTATTCCTGCGTGGAATACATAAAGAGGAGGGCAGCAGGTCTGGTGTCTACCATGACAGGCCTGCCCGTGAATTGATTGAGAAACTTGACGGGTATTTCAGAAGTGAATGAAGGTGTAACCGGATGAAAGACCGCGACACGATACAACAGGTGCTCAGCCTTTCATGCTTTGAGCCCATTGACCGGCATTTTGCCCGGCTGGTTGTACGCCTTGCAGGTGAAGATGCCGATGCCCCTCTTGCGGTGGCGGCACTGCTTGCAAGCAGCCGCACCGCGCACGGTGATATCTGTGCCAGGCTTGCAGAAAGTGCCGGCAGGCAGCTTGGCGAGGTTCTTGCCGGGTATACGGGGGAGGAGCAGCCGGCCTGCCCGGACATGATGCTGCCGCGGCTTGATGGGTGGAGAAAGTCGCTGCTTGGCACAGGGCTGGTGAAAAGCCCTGACGAGGCCGGCAATACCCGTGCCCCCCTGGTGCTTGATGATGAAGGTAATCTTTTCATGTACCGCTACTGGCAGTACGAGATGGTAATCTCCCGGTGGATCGACCGCAGGGTGCGTTCAGATGGAGAGATTCTTCACTCAATAATGGAAAGAGTGCATATGGATGTGCTGCGGGATGGACTTAACCGGCTGTTTACCGAAGATGATGGGTACAACTGGCAGCGACTTGCCGCAGCTTCAGGTGTATTGCGTCCTTTCACCGTGCTGACAGGAGGGCCGGGGACGGGCAAAACCACCACCGTCATCAAGATGCTTGCGGTGATCATCGAACAATACCTGGCCGGCAACACCATACCATCCATCGCACTGGCTGCCCCAACGGGAAAGGCTGCCGGAAGAATGAAAGAGACCATAAAGCAGCAGCGCCTCCTGGTTGAATGTGACCAGGCCGTGCTTGACCATATACCGGAAGAGACCTTCACCCTCCATAGACTGCTGGGCACAATTCGCGGACGTTCCCATTTCAGACATGATGAAGACAATCCCCTGCCTTATGACGTGGTAATAGTTGACGAATCTTCCATGGTGGATGTAGCACTTATGGCCCGCCTGGTTCAGGCCATGCCTGAGAAAAGTCGGCTCATTCTTCTTGGTGACCGTGACCAGCTCTCGTCGGTAGAGGCCGGCGCCGTTCTGGGGGATATCTGCGACAGCGGGCAGTATCACGGGTATAGCAGTAAGTGGAATGATGTGCTGCAGGGTGTTTCAACGGAGTTGCCTGCAGAAAAGATCGATGATGCCGAACCCCCGATGGCAGACACGGTGGTTATGCTGCAGAAAAACTACAGGTTCGGCACCGGAAGCGGGATCGGCGAATTAAGCAGTTCTATCAGGGAGGGGGACGAAAGGACTGTGCTTTCCCTGCTTGAAAGTGACCAGTACGGCGATATCAGTATTATCCAGCCGGCACAGGCCGATAAGGTACTTGCAGTGCTTCCACAACTGGTGACTGAAGGATACGGTGCCTTTACGCGGGCAAATTCCCCCGAAGAGGCATTCTCAAAATTTTCCGAATTTACCATCCTCACCCCCTTTCGAACCGGGCCTTTCGGCATACACAGCCTGAACCATGCGGTTGAAAAGATACTGCACGGCAAGGGTCAAATATCGGTTCATACACCCTGGTATAATCACCGGCCTGTTATGATAACCGTGAACGATTACTCTCTCAGGCTTTACAACGGCGACGTGGGCATCGTGCTTCCCGAAGATGTGCCCCATCAGCACGATGACACTGCAAAACGGGTCTGGTTCCAGGAACCGGGGGGGAGCTTCCGTTCGCTGTCCCCTTCAAGGCTGCATGCAACCCAGACATCGTATGCCATGACGGTACACAAAAGCCAGGGCTCCGAGTTTGACCATGTGCTGCTTGTGCTACCACCTTCTGTAACCGATACCTCTTCACGCCTTCTTACCAGGGAGTTGCTGTATACCGCCGTCACCCGGGCCAGGTCAAGGGTGACCATTCTCGGCAGCAAAGACGTTGTTTCATACATGGCAGCCAACCCCACAAGCCGGGCCTCGGGATTGCGTGACCTCCTGTGGTCAGGAAGATAATTGATTCCCAATAAACTGCTTGATACAAAACAATCATCATGTAAAATATGTGAAAACTCTCAATAATTTACCTGCTGAGGATTTATATGAATATTCTTATTTACGGCGGCGGCGCGGTGGGCCTTGGAGCAGCCGTGAGCCTTGTGAACAACGGCGAACAGGTTACAATAATTGACCTGCCTGAAACGGTTCATGAACTTCGCTCACGGGGAATTGTACAAACTGGTATCCTGGGAGAACATACAGTTTCACCCGATTCCTTCAAGGCCTTCGCTGATATCGAAAACATACCATTAGAGAAATATGATTACATACTTGTATGTATAAAGTCTTTCATGTCTTCAGCCACTGCCGGGGCCCTGCATACATGGCAGGATATAATCGGTGAGAATACTCCCATTGTGCTCTTCCAGAACGGCTGGGGCAATGCCGAGGCATTCATTGAATATTTCAACAGGGATCGTATTTTCAACGCACGGGTTATGACAGGGTTTATGAAACCCGCGCTGCATCATGTGGATATCACTGTTCACGCCGATGACGTGCATGCGGGGAGTCTTTTCGGTGTATCATCGGATATCCTTCTTCCCCTGTGTGAAGCACTTACGGCGGGGGGCCTGTCTTGTATCACCACGGATACCATTGAAAGAGACCTATGGGCTAAGATGCTCTACAATTGCGCCCTGAATCCACTGGGTGCCATGTTCAACGTGAAATACGAACGCCTTGCCGCTTCACAACATTCACGCCATATAATGGATTCAATCTTTGACGAGATATTCCATGTTATCAGGGCCGCAGGATTCTCAACCCACTGGAAAACAGCCGATGAATACCGGGAGGTGTTCTACAACACCCTTGTCCCGGCGACGGCAGAACACCAGTCCTCAATGCTGCAGGATATCCGGGCAGGAAGGCGAACCGAGATTAACGCCATGAACGGCGCGGTGGTTGCCCTTGCGGAAGAGAATAACGTGGAAGTTCCCGTAAATCGAACTATTTCAGGAATGATACATTTTATCGAAGGTTAACATGAGAAGAGATGTAAAGATTATCTATTTTTCACCAACACGTACAACCCGTACCATCGTATATACCATAGCGTCTGAAATTGCCGGTAACGGATATTCCGTCATTGATATAACTTCAAGCGAAAATCGCGAAAGATCATATACATTTGATCCGGATGACCTGGTCATAATAGGGATGCCGGTTTACGCGGGAAGAATACCCCAAACGGTTATTCCTTTTCTTAACAGGATAAAGGGCCATGGCACACCTGCAGTTCCGCTGGTTGTGTATGGGAACAGGGACTATGATGATGCCCTTCTGGAGCTTTCAGATTTAATGACGGATGCAGGGTTTAAACCGGTTGCTGCCGGTGCCTTTATCGGAGAACATTCGTATTCCAGGGATGATGCACCAATAGCCGTGGATCGACCGGATCATGCTGACCTGGAGAAGGCCCGTGAATTTGGTAGAAGAATTTCTACCATGTTTGATGGTGAACCTGAAAATTCTATTTCAAAAGAGCCTGAAATACCCGGAAATAAACCATATAAAGAAAGGCTGCAGTTCCCACCTGTGAATATTCCCGTGGACAGTGAATTGTGTACAGCCTGTGATATTTGCGTGGAGGCATGCCCGGTGGATGCAATAGATCCGGAAGATTACAGTCAAGATCCGGATAAATGTATTATATGCTGCGCGTGTATAAAGCAGTGTCCGGAGAATGCACGTACACTGCAATCTAAAGAGATCCTTGCAGTCACGGAAAGATTGTCAGAGAAGTGTGCAGCGAGAAAAGAGCCCGATATCTTTATTTAAAGAAAAGCCTTTCCGTCACCCCTGTAGGTGTTTACTTTTTTCACGATGCCTGTTTTATCCACCAGGTAAAAGTAATTGAACCGCTCGCATATCTCTCCCGCCTTGGCGTGCTGAAAAAATACCGGGTCACCATGCTTTAGTTCAGGACAGCCTTTTGGCAGTACCAGCGGGGTCTGCACCTCGCCGCCGCCCTCAAGGGGCAGGAGCTTCAATCCCTCGGGATAGACGGGGACGGGCTGCTTGTCATCACCTGTGGGCCCGGATGCCTTGTAGCCCCCACCCAGGCAGGTTATTATTCCTTCTGCCGGTTTGCGGACAACCTGTATGGCAAAAAAGGCTGACGGTATGAAATCAACTTCCCTGTAATGCCAGAAGAGTCCGGGGGCGTAAAACCCTGAACCCGCCGTAACCTCGGTCACCGAGGGATCCTTTCCCGTTGACACCAGGCTGCCGCTGCCGCCGCCGTTAACGATTTCAAGCTGAATACCCTCGCTGGAAAACATCTCAGCTATGTTGATGCGACGGGGGGTGAACTCGTTGATTGATCGGTTTTTCAGAAGCCTGATAACCGCGTTCATGAACCACTTGTGGGGAAGATTGTCATTGGGACCGGCGATATGTCCTTCGTAACCCATGATAGCGTTTATCTTCACTCCCGGCATTTCCAACGATGCACGTGCTATATCAATGGCATCCTGCACGGTACGCACCGGGCTGCGGCGGACACCCAGGTAAAGCGGCAGGTTCATGGGTTTATAGGCAGTATCAACTTCAAGGCAGGCGTTGAGTATAACCTTATGATTTTTCCCAATTTCAGACAGTATTTTCAGGTGTTCAATGGAATCGATCATCAGGGATACTTTCTTCTTTTTCCTGGTCAGTTCCACGAATGTTTTCATGTCAGAGGGTTGTACCGTGGGGTAGGCAACAATGAAATCATTGAATCCCTTTTCGGCAAGAAAGGAGGTTTCTTCCATGGTAAAGGTCATGATACCTTTAAACTGATCTCCTCCCCTGCGGAATATGCGCTTCATAAGGTCAACACATCTCAATGACTTGGAATGTATACGTATGCTTTTTCCCGTATTCTGTTGTGTTGAGGCAATGTATTCAATGTTGCGGTCAAAATTATCCAGGTCTATGAAGGCAAGGGGCACAGGTTCTTTTTTAAAGATAGACCGGTATCGTTCATATTGACCGGCTAAAGGGATCATACGATTTCCTCGTCAAATCCCGGCATCTCTTTCATCTGGGCCTTGAAGTCAATACCCTGTTTCTCAAGCCACCTTACTCTCAGGAAGTAATACGCCGTTACCAGTATGCAACAGGCAATGTAGATATACGCCACCACCGGAAGTTCAGTTAACACGATAAACATGAAACCAAGACTTGAAAGAACGGCAATAACAGCCACGATTACCAGGGTAATCTTTGAAAGCCTGAAATATGAGGACGCATATCTATCGGGAAATTTGGCCGGAAGCCTGATAGCAGCGATTGCCAGGAGTGAAGTCATAAAGAGTATCCCCACGGCGGTCACTACTCCATAGAAATCAATGCTTTTGCCAAGTAACAGCAGAAGAATAACGAAAATAAAAAATACTGCCACCGCGTTAATGGGAGATCCGCTTTTGTGTACCCTGCCTAAAAAGGCGGGAACAAGCCTGTCCCGGGCCTGAGAGAAGAGTTCACGAGGCAGTGCGATGGCACCGGCATTGAATGAAGTAAGACCGGCACTTATGGCACCCGCACTGAGAACAAGTACAAACCAGGCTGGAAGAAAGAGAGAACCGGATTCCATAAGGGGTGCCTTCATAGCCTTGATGGCTTCAAAGTTATATGGAACGGATTTAACAAAAACGCTGCCAACCAGTATGTATATGATAAGCACAATGGAGCCGCCAATCAGAAGGGAAAGTGGAATGTTTTTGCGGGCATTGTGCATTTCCTCACCCATTTCAGCGATTACCTGGAAGCCCATGCATACACTGTATGAGAGAATTACGGCCATGATGAATCCACCCACACCCTGGGGAAGGGTAAAGGACATCTCGATTCCCTGGCTGATGGTTCCGCATATGGCGTATATTATTAAGGCGATGACAAGGTGAATGGCAAGTATTACCTGCAAAGATGCCGCCAGCCTGAGGCCGAAAAGGTAAAGAAAGAAGAACAGGATGGGTAAGATGATGGCTATGCCAAGCTCGGGTATGGCAAAGGGCAGGTAGGGGCCGATATACTGGGCAACCCCCAGTGACACCATGGCGGTTGAGCTTGCACCTCCCAGGATGGCCAGGTACGATGTCAGTGAACCAAGGTAGGGGTTAAGCAGCCTGCTGGTATACAGGTACCCGGCACCTGCACGGGGCAGGGCGCTTGCGATTTGTACAATGGGAAGAACCCCGATAATTGATATAATGATGGCGATAAGAAAGGCAAGCCATAGTGCCGAACCTGCCTGGGCGCTCACCGCGGCGATCAGGGCGTAAATACCCATACCGATAACACCGCCGATGACAAGGGCAACACCTCCGGGAAGACCGATGGTGCGTTCAAGCTTCATTTCATTGTGAGAACTTTCACCGTGTAATGACATGGGTACCCCCTATTACCTGTATTATGTAATATGTATTACAAGTAACCGATTATATAAAAAATGCCGTAAAAAGTCTACAATAATTTCAGATGGGTGAAACCGAATTGGGAGTGATGAAATTATCATGGACAAGATAGCATTACATACTGTATTAGTATTCTAAAGATTTCTTCTCACATGCAAAATTATTGAATTATTTATAGTAAATGGGAATAATATGAGGCATTCAATTATACGGATTATAGTATTGCTTGCAATCTGTACCATGTGTACCGCGTATACCATACCTCACAGGAGTACTGCAGGAAAGGATTACCTGGTGAGCGGTAACAATACAGAGCTTAAGATCTACTACGATACAAGCAGTAATTTCAGCCAAAACCATGAAGGCAGTTTTGCCATGGACAGTGATACCGGCACGTCGTGGGTATCTGAAAAGTCTGATTCTCCCCAGTGGTTCGAGGTTGATTTCGTTACCAAGCGTATCATGACTCATCTTGTAGTATATCCCGGCAAGAAGGACGGGTTTAATACCATACGGTATTTTATACTTCAGTTCATGCACCGGGGTGAATGGTTCGATTTTAAAAAGGTTGTACTTGCTGAAAAGAAAAAGTTATGGTATATGCCATGGAAGTACGGGACAGCTTATCATGAGAAGGTAAAGATACCTCTTGGCGGGGTGGACGCCAGCACATTTCGTATTATGGTTCCCAGTGACGCCATGATAGATGGGTATGCAGCCCTTGCCGAAGTAGAAGTATACGCGGGCAGTCAAAAGCTGCAGTATTTCGATGAAAGACTGTACAACCTCTGTTTCCCTGTGAAAAACGGTCTTTTCCCCGAAAGCCGCAGGTCTTACCCCAATGCACCCAGGGAATACCGTGGTGGACGTCATGTTGGGCTTGATGTATACTATTACCATGACTCTGAAACATATAAGCCGATCAGGGTAGACAAGACAACTCCGGTGATATCAATAGCACCGGGAACTGTTGTCCGAGCTGACCGCGATTATGAGCCAATGACGCCGGAAGAATGGAAACGTCAATCGCAGTTTTACAGTAACAATGCCCGTACCTTTGTAAAGCGTTCTTTCGGAGGTATTCAGGTATGGATAGATCATGGTAACGGGGTACTCTCCGCGTATAATCATCTTTCAAGGCTGGATGGCTCTATAAAGGAAGGAGCACGGGTGCGCATGGGTGAGAGAATAGGATGGATCGGAAATTCAGGCTTGTATGGAGAGGCAGAAGGTAAAGATTACGGGATGCACCTTCATTTTGAAATATGGGTGGACGGACATTACCTGGGATACGGACTGGAACATGAAGAGGTAAAGAGATACCTGCAGTGGATGTTTCGGGAAAGATAAAAAACAAGTAAAACCAAAAGAGGGTGGAGGTAAGCTGCTATGGCAGAAAAGAAAAAATCAACCGGTTCAAAAAAGAAAAGCACAGCCAAAAAAACCACTAAAGAGAACGCTTCAGTGAAAAAAAATACATCAAAAAAAGAGGATACTGACGAGAAGAAACTTCGGGACGCGTTAAAAGAGTATGCCGAAGATCTTGATCTTGAAAGCCTGGCATTTCTGGTACAGCAGGCACAGGTTCTTCGCAAGCGATTGAAGGTTCAGGAACTCTCAAAGGAATATGAACAGCTGGATGTGAAAGCCATTGCCGCGAAAAAGGCGGGGGTCAGCAAGGACAAGCTTGAAGTGAAAGAGGCTGATGATAACAGTCATTTTATATTCGTGATAAACGGGGCAAGAAACTTCTTCAGTCTCAAAGAAATGCGTGAAATGGTGAAACTCTGTAACCACGCTGCCAGCACAAAGGACGGTGCACGGCGTCTGTATGCCTGGTTCGGCCGTCACAGGGAAGATGTGATCAAAGATACTTCTATTGATGGTCCACTTGATACTGCCCTTCTTACCATGTATAATTATATCGTAAATAATTATACTGTAAAAGAATGACAGTTCGTTATAGAGTATAATTCAATACTATTAATTATACGAGGTGTTTCCATGAACAATAAATATATACCCATTCTGTGTGCCGCTATAATATTCATCTTCTCCGGATGTTTCGCCCAGATCGACAGTTTTGTGTTTCTTACACCTGTTAATGAGGAAACATTAAAGGTTGACCTGAATTTTATTTTCTGGTTCTGGGGAGAAGGCAAGAAGAAGACCCAGAAAAAAGACATGAAGGCAGATTTTGAGGAGCTTAAAAAGAACCTGGATAAACACGGGGCAAAGGTAACAAAATTTGACCTGTTTGAGCATTCATATGGACAGGACAAGGTAAGCCGTACCCAGCTGAACCTGGAGTTTGAAGTGAGTAACAAGAAAGAAATTCCAATTCAATTAATGGTTGCACCGGATAAGAACAAGGAGAAGACAAATTTTTTCGGTCTTCCCGCCCTCAAGTATGCGTCAGATAAAATCGTGTTTACTTTTCCTGAGGATGAAGCATTACCTGAGAAGGTAAACATGGATGATCCCCAGTCGAAGCAGAAAATACAGATGCAGCAGATGGCAAAAAACGTAATATCATCATTATTCTCTCTTACACTTGCTTTTCCACAAACCGTTAATCCTGAAAAGGTAACGCTTGTGGTAAATGAAGAGAAGGGAACTACACGTGAAGATCTGCCGGTAATAAAGATGGGCAGTCTCAACATTGTGAAAATACCATCCATGGCACTGATTTCTGTATTGAAAAATGGGTATGTAATTGAAGTGGAACTGGAAAAACCTGAAAAAAAGAGTTAGTAAGATAATATAACGGAGAGACCTTGCATGAAAATTCTATCGTGGAACGTCAATGGTATTCGTGCGGTATACAAAAAAGGCCTGATGGAATGGCTAGAGCAAGAGAAAGCGGATGTATTCTGTTTTCAGGAAACAAAAGCAGCAAGGGAGCAGGTGCCCGTTGAAATACTGGAAAATGATGGATACTATTCATATTTCTCGGAGGCCGAGAAGAAAGGATACAGTGGCGTGGCAGTGTTCAGCAAACGTGAACCGCTGCAGGTGGAATATGGCCTGAGTATCCCCCGTTTTGACAGTGAAGGAAGAACAATTGTGGCCTACTTCGATGATTTTATTCTCTACAATATATATTTCCCCAATGGGAAAGCGTCTAAAGAGCGTCTTGATTACAAGATGGACTTTTACGATGCTTTTCTTACACATGCCAGCGAAAAGATGAAAGATGGTCACAATATCATTGTATGTGGTGATGTTAATACAGCACATACAGAAATTGACCTGGCACGGCCAAAGGCAAACGAGAATACATCCGGTTTTCTTCCAGAAGAGAGGGAATGGATAGACAGGCTTATCGGAAAGGGCTTTATTGATACTTTCCGACTATTTAACACAGAAGGTGGTAATTATTCATGGTGGGATTACAAGACAAGGGCAAGAGAAAGAAATGTCGGATGGAGAATTGACTATTTTTTTGTAAGCAATACCCTTCGGGATAGTGTAACTGACGCTTTTATACAGGATCATGTAATGGGATCAGACCACTGCCCTGTAGGGATAAAGCTTAAGGGAATATAACCCGGTGCTTTTATATATCAGCTGTTCAATCCCCTAAAATCCGGGATAAGAGAAAATAAACTACATAATTCCACGGTACATTCCCCCGTCAATGAGCATGGTTGTCCCGTTAATGAATCCTGCGTGTTCTGATGATAGAAATGCTGCCAGGGCGCCGAATTCTTCGGGTGTCCCAGCCCTGCCGGCTGGAATGGAGGAAATGAGTGACTGCAGTCCCTCTTCATAACTAATTCCTTCCCGTGACATACTATCCTGGACCAGATTTTTTACCCTGTCGGTCATGATATAACCGGGAGCCAGTGAGTTAGCGGTAATATTCAGATGTCCGTATTCATCAGCAATACCTTTAATAAAAGGAATAACACCAGCCCTGGATACATTGGAAAGTGCAAGATTCTCCATTGGCTGCTTCACGGTAATGGAGGTTGAGGCGATTATTCTGCCCCATTTTTGAGATTTCATAAAAGGGAGAAAAGCATATACCAGCCTGATGGTGCTTATACAGTTCAGTTGCAGGGCCTCTTCAAAATCAGTTATGCCGAGAGCATCCACAGATCCTGCCGGAGGTCCACCCGCGTTGGCAAACAGAATATGAACTGTCTCGAAGTTATTGACAACATCACGGGTAAATGATTCCACTTTATCAGGGTCCCTTACGTTACATGGTTTATGAAACACTTCCACGTTGTACTTTTTCTTTATCTCATCAGCAGTGCGGGATAACTGCTCCTCGTTTCTGGCGCATATGGCAAGATTTACTCCTTCTGCCGCCAGCGACTCGGCAACAGCCCGTCCAAGCCCCCTGCTTGAAGCGGTCACTACCGCTGTTTTTCCTTCAATTCCCAGGTTCATAGCCTGCTCCTGTGTATGGTAAAGTAGTATTTAATTGTATGAGACCCCTGTTTGCATGTCAACAGTGAATAAACGATTAAATGTACAGTATCATTTTCAAGCTTAGTTATGTAGATAATATAAAAAAATGATCGACTGTGATAAAAAAGTGATTTAAAATATAATCGATAATCAAGGTAACAGGTGTATATACTGTATGAGAGCAAAATCAATAATAATTCTTATAATAGTCGGGGTGGTAGTAATACTATCCGCCCAGAATACAGGCAGTGTTCAACTTGAACTACTGGTCTGGCAGTTTTCATTGCCACTTATACTTCTTATTTACGGGGTTCTTGTCACCGGATTTATTGTGGGGCTGATATATGGCAGTATATCACGGCGTGATAGAACAAAGAAAAAACAAAAGAAGTACGAGATTGAAGAGGCTGACAATATATACCCGGAAAAGAAGAATAGAAAAAAAAACAAGTGACATGAAAAACCTGCCAGTGAAAATATGAATGTTCAAAAGTACCCTGCCGATAAATAAAACAGCAGGTGTGTATATTTCATTGCGGGGATTAACCATGACCACAACCCATTTAATATTGAGTGTTATTGCTGCTGTTTTAGTTTTCGCGTTATTATACTTTATCATAAAAGAACTCAT
>CAZVRB010000101.1:0-12935 GCA_964629365.1 uncultured Leptospiraceae bacterium | reverse complement strand
ACCCTTTACCGAGAAAGACATAACCCGTGACCAGCAGGCCCGCCAGGAACTTGCCAGCCGTAACGTCAGCGGGGTACCCGCATTTCTTGTGGACAATGAACTCGTGGTGGGATTTGACAAAAAGCGCCTTGAACAACTGCTGATGGACCTGGTGGTACAGTGTCCCGCCTGCATGGCCAGGCTCAGGCTCCCCTCAGGCAAAGGAAGCCTTCGCGTCACCTGCTCACAGTGCGGGCATAAGTTTAACTACCAGACGTGAACGCATGGCTCCTGTTCCTTCCCTCTTCCTTGGCCCTGTAGAGCGCCTGGTCAGCATCATTGAGAAGATGGTTCACCCCATCATGTTCTCCGGTAACTTCCGAGGCCCCTATGCTGCAGGTTATGAAAAACTCTTTCTCATCCCAATCGAACCGGTTATTCATGAGTGATGTTCGTATCTTTTCAGCCACTACCATTGCACCATCAAGTTTTGTGCCGGGTAATATTACCAGGAATTCCTCACCACCGAACCTCCCGGCCAAATCACTATCACGAAGCTGTTTTCTTAATAGTTGCCCCATATGTTTCAAAACCCTGTCACCGGCAATATGTCCGTATGTATCATTTACCTCTTTGAAATGATCAAGGTCAAGCATGAGCACCGAGAAAACCGTCCCATATCTTTCATACCTGTTTATGCTGTCCCTGATCATCTCCAGCATAAACCGCCTGTTGTAAAGCCCGGTTAATTCATCTTCCCTTGCCATCCTGGTAAGCTTCAGTTGTTCAACCTGCAATTCATGGGTCCTTTCTTCAACCTTATGTTCAAGGTTCACCGAAAGTTCCTCCACGGTATCAAATGCACTGGAGAACTGCCTTGCAAGGTACACCGAGTGTGAAAAGATGAGCACCACTATACCAATACTGACACCGATGGGAAAAAGATAACTGGTATTTACGAGCATGTTATTATACGCAATATCGTTGATACCCGAGATAACCAGGAACACCGTGCCTAATAAAAGGATCCCCGCACCGTCCACTTTCATTATTGTCGCCCTTGTCATGGCAACAAGCAGATACACAATATATATCATCACACATACCTGGTAAGGGATGGGAAACCAGGTAAACACGTGGGTTGGCAATACAAGTACCAGCAACATCATAGTTCCAGGAATTATACAGAAAACATATGTCAGCACTTTCGACAGGGTAGTTCTGAATATGGTATTGTAAAAGAGTGCAAGTGCTGGCAGCATTGACATGAATGCCAGGTACCCGATCCGAACAACTGTATCCCATTCAAGAAAAGGGAAGAAAACAAGGAATATTTTTTCGCCGCCGAAAGAACTGTACAGGGCGATCATCATACAGGCAATTGCAAAGTAGAGGAGTGTGCTGTCTTTCCTCCGGTAAAGGTACAGCATCAAGTGGTACAACCCCACCAGCATGATAGTGCCGAACAGGAAATACTGGATGCCATGATTTCGTGCCGTATACCGGGCGATGTCACCTGCCTTACCGAAGGATATCACCTCTTCAGGACCACCCTTTCGATGCATAAAATTGGACATCTGCATGACGATCTCTATCTCATTTTCATCCGTGTGGAAATATGCCTCCTTCCTGTCCCACGAGGCCACCATGTCCTCTTTCGTTTTCCCCACCCTGCCACATTCAACCAGCAGCTGCCCATTCACCCATATCCTGTAAGCCATTTCCATTTCTGTTACTTTCAACCCGTAGAGACTGTGCATGTCGTCAACCAGGATAGTCAACCGGTAGGTGGCAAAGCCGAATCCATCCAGGGGTTTTCCATCAACCATGTAACCATTCCATGTGCGGGGAAGTTGCATGTACCCGGTCAGTTTCGGTTGTACTTCTCCGGAAAAATCTCCGGGTGTAAGCAGCCTGTCCCAGTAGAATTCCCATTCACCGTCCAGTTCTACAATGGGGTTTGTGCTGCTGTTCCACTGCCGAAGGTCAAGTATACCTTCTTTCACATAGGTTTTCCGCTCGAATTTAAAATCTATGGGATTTATGCATGACACCAGAATAATTACAAGAGACGTAATAAATAATGCCGATGGCTTACGGAAGGATATTCCCATTGTCGTCATCCTTGAGCACTTAAGATACACGGATTATTTCACAAACCATAATTTATTTCCACATTAATTTTTGATTTTCTTTCTAATGATGCAGCAACCATCCCCCCAAAAAAAAATACTTGCAAAATATAATGAACACCGTTAAATTAACACCGTTAATTAATGCTGTAAATGAAAGGTGAGACTATGCCAAGGGCAACACGAACACCCGACCAGGTGTATGCCGTCCGTGACCGAATACTTGAAGGAGCACTTGACATCATGACCCACGAAGGGTTCGAGAATCTCAGCATGCGAAAACTGGGAAAGAAGCTTGGTATGACCGCGGCCAACATATATAACTACTTCTCCCGCAAAGACGAGCTCTACCTTGAACTGCAGACACGGGGATTCGAGATGCTCTTCGAGGAATTCATGGAAGTCTATGAAAAAGAAGACCATCCCCGTGCAGTCATTGAAGGCCTGGTGCAGGCATACTTCTCCTTTGGTATACGGTACGCCGATTACTACGACATCATGTTCAACCGCCCCACTCCCAAGTATGCCGATTACCGGGGCACCGACCTTGAGAAGGAAGCCACCATCGAGAAGGAGACCGCCATGCAGGTGGCCCATCTCACGGTGAAGGTGATTGAAGAACTGCGTGAACAGGGCCGCCTGGCAATAGAAGGTGACCCTTACCAGCTCATGCTGGAGACCTGGTGCACCCTGCACGGCGTGGTCACCCTGTATAACAGCAGGGTCTACCAGGAGGTTGATGAGAACTTTGAGAAGAGCATCCGCGCCATGCTGGAGGGGCTCATTTCGCGGCTGGGGTAGTTTTACCATGGTGCATAAATCATAAACAATTCCCCTCCCCCATCAAGGGGGAGGGGATTCAGGCATGAATTTACATTTACGAGGAAACATTATGTCGGAAGAACACTCCAACTCACCGCTCATACTTGAGATCAAGGGGAATTCCCTGGATGATGGGCCCGGTATACGTACCGTTGTGTTCTTCAAGGGGTGTCCCCTCTCATGTGCGTGGTGCCACAACCCTGAGAGCAGGCTGCCGGTGCAGGAACTGTCATATGACCAGAAGCTCTGCATCAGGTGTGACACCTGTGTTGACGCCTGTCCCGATAAGGCCATATCCCGGAAGAACCCC
Organism: uncultured Leptospiraceae bacterium; assembly: GCA_964629365.1. GTDB lineage: Bacteria > Spirochaetota > UBA4802 > UBA4802 > UB4802 > M55B154. The sequence goes on along the minus strand of CAZVRB010000101.1, from coordinate 9,692 downwards.
TGCTTCGTTGACCGCCTGGCCTGTACCCTCTGCTGGCAATGCGTACAGGAGTGCCCATCAGGGGCGCTTTCGGTGGTGGGCCGCCGCATGAGTGTTGAAGAGGTTGTGGATGCCATACTACCTGACCAGCCCTTCTTCAAGACCTCCGGCGGTGGCGTCACCCTTTCAGGGGGGGAGCCCGCCATGTACATGGGTTTCACGGGTGAGCTGGCCGGGCAGCTGCATCGGCACGGCATTCACGTCCTGCTTGAAACGTGCGGTTATTTCAGGCTTGACGGCTTCATGGAACTGCTCTACCCGCATCTTGACAGCATCTACTACGATATAAAACTGTACGATGCCCGCCTGCACGCGCACTACTGCGGGGTTGACAACCGGGTGATACTTGAAAACTTCCGCCACCTGCACGAGCGTACCGGCAGGGACGGCATCACCCTGCTGCCCAGGATTCCCCTTGTACCCGGCATTACAGCCACAGAAGAGAACCTGCGGGCCATCGCAGAGTTCCTGGTAGAAGAAAACATACCCCGCGTACAGCTCCTCCCCTTCAACCCCCTGTGGCCCGAGAAGGAGATGAAGGTGGGGCGCCCCACTGACTTCGGAGAAGAAACACAACACGCGTCTTTCATGCCGGCAGAAGAAATTGAAAGATGCGAGGAAATATTTTCAAGCATGAACATCACACCCCTGAGGGAGGCACCATGAAACTTGTACCCGTAAATACACTGGCAGGATTTCTGCTGAAGCTTATGGCCCTTAACTTCAACATAAGGGCCAAGCTGAAAGAATACATGAAAGACGAGGACGGCTGGATAAACTTCTCTGTGGGCATACAGACCCAGACCGGCACCGTGTCCCGGGCCATTATATTTCATGACGGGAAAGCGACCGTCACCCGGGATATCCCTGAAAACGTGGACGTCACCCTGCGATTCTCAAGCGATGACGCACTGCTGGAGATGCTGGGCATTACCCCCAACGAGATGCTCACCATGATACTGCACAACCACATGCTGCTTGAGGGCAACCTGGCCGCCCTGCAGCTTTTCAATTTTTACATCTCACTTCTGCTTGGCAAAAAGCACCGGCGCATGCTACAGAAGCGGCACGGGCAGGACGTGAAAGATCGCAAGAGAACCTACGACCAGCATAACCCTGACCTTGCCCGGGAACTCGAGGCCCGCAGGAAGGTACGCCTGCAGGCGCCCGAAAGGGACAATAATGTCCGCTACCTGGATGACCCCTACCTGTCACGCTACACCCTGGATGACTTTCCCCGCCTGAAACAATTCCTGGACATACACTTCACAGTAAAGCCGGAGGTATGCATCGAGCGTCCACGGCTTCTCACCCGATGGTACCGTGAGCACGGCTTCGAAGAGAAACCCGACGGCACCCCATGGAACCCCGAGCTTCGCCAGGCACATGCCTTCAGGTACCTGATGGAACACAAGAAACCAGTTATACGTCAGGGCGACCTGGTGGCAGGCACCACCACCGCAAGTGAGACCTGCGGGGTGGTCATCTATCCCGACGCGCAGGGCACCATGATATGGGGTGAGCTTAACTCGGTGGACCACCGCATATTAAACCCCTACCACGTGTCCGAAGATGACATCCAGGAGCTGCACCACGGCATCCTCCCCTTCTGGCTTAACCGCAACTTCAGGGAATGGGTGCGCCGAAAATACAACTACCCCCTCTCACAGCGCCTTGAAGAACGCTGGGTGGCCTACTTCGTCTGGAAGTCGGTAGGCATCTCCCACACCATCCCTGACTTCCCGGCAATACTGGAGAAAGGGACCACCGGCATTATAGAAGACATCGAAAACCGGCTTACGGACGTGACACTGTCACCCCAACAGAAAGACAGCCTTGCAGCCATGAAACTAACCCTGGAGGGGCTCTCGGTATACGCCAGCCATCTTGCCGAGGAGGCCGCCCAACTTGCAGCGGTAGAGCAGGACGTGAAACGTGCCCGTGAGCTTGAAACCCTGGCACAGACCTGTTCCCGTGTGCCACAGCACCCCGCCCGCACCCTCGACGAGGCGGTCAACAGCATATGGATCACCTGGATCGCCATGCACATGGAGAACACCAACACCGGGCTTTCCCTGGGGCGCCTTGACCAGTGGCTGCAGCCCTACTTCCAGTGGGACATGGAAAAACTTGCCACCCCAGAAGATCGTGATGAGTACATACGCCACGCCATTGACCTTGTGGGCTGCTTTTTCATGCGGGGCACCGACCACCTGCCCCTGGTGCCCGATCTTGGAAACTACCTTTTCGGCGGCAGCTCCTCCGACCAGGCCATCACCCTGGGGGGTGTCACCCCCGACGGTGAGGACGGGGTAAACGACATGACCTACATCTTCCTGAAGGTCACAGAGATGCTTTCCATACGTGACCCAAACGTGAACGCCCGCTATCACCCGGAAAAGAACAGCCAGGCCTACCTGAAGCGGCTCTGCGAGGTTAATCTCATCACCGCCGCCACCCCCTCCATGCACAACGATCTGTCGATGATGCAGGCACTGGCACCCCACGGCTACCGGGAGGAGGACATCCGTGACTGGGGGGCAACCGGCTGCGTAGAGCCCACCCTCTGCGGAAAGCACATGGGTCACACCGGCTCCATACTGATGAACATGGTGGCCGCCATGGAGATGGCACTGAACAACGGCATTCATCCACATGTGCACCAGGAAGGTGCACCAAAAACCGGCAGCATAGAAGATGTCGATTTTGCAAGCTTTGAGGAGTTTTTCAGCGCATTCCTGGCACAACAGCAGTACCTGGTAGACAGCGCCGTGGAGCTGAACAACATGCTGGCAGAGGCACACGCCCACATGCGCCCCACCCCGTTTCTCTCTGCCCTCATGCAGGGTAGCATCGAGAAGGCCAGTGACGTCACCTCCGGCGGGGCAACGTACAACAGCTCCGGCACCTCCAACATCGGCCTGGCCGACGTCACCGACTCCCTCATGGCCATCAAGACACTTGTGTATGACAGCCCTGAGATTACATTCAAAAGGCTGAAGTCAGCCCTTGACACGGGGTTTGAACACGACCCTGAACTGCTGGCACTCATCGAAAGCAGGGTGCCCCGCTTCGGTTCAGGCAGCAAAGAGGCAATAGAGATGGCAAACCGGGTGGCTTCTGAACTGCACGCCATGTACACGAAAAAGCGTAATTATCGCGGTGGTCCCTACACCTGCGGCTTCTGGTCAATGTCCCAGCACGTGGCCTACGGCAACCTCTCCGGCGCACTCCCCTCCGGCAGGCCGGCAGGCAAGGCCTTCACCCCGGGGCTTACCCCCCACCCCGCAGCGTCCAAAAGTTTTCTTGATAACATACGGGACGTGTCCCAATTATCGCCACAGAACATGGACAACAACATCGCCTTCAACGTGAAGCTGACCCCTTCAGCCGCCGACAGCCGGCAGAAGACGGTGGACACCATGTACTCGTACATAAAAACCTACTTCGACCTTGGCGGCATGCAGATGCAATTCAACGTGGTCACCGCCGACGTACTGAAAGACGCCATGGCCAACCCGGAGAACTACCGCAACCTCCTGGTACGCATCTCGGGCTACAACGCCTACTTCGTCACCCTCAACCGTGAAATGCAGGTAGAATTAATCGAGCGGGCAGAATTCGGTATGTGAAAAGATTCACCGCGCCTTAGCGGTGAAAAAAAGCGGTTGATTTCTTCAAGCGGTACATGACATAATCCACGGCATGGAAGAGCAGGTATACAGCATATCCCAGATAACCGCCGTTATAAAGCAGGTGCTGCAGAACACCCCTGAGCTGAACGGGGTGTGGATACGGGGTGAGATTTCCAATGTCACCTACCACTCCTCCGGGCATATCTACTTCACCCTGAAAGACGAGAAAGCGGTGATCAGCGCCGTGTTCTTCAAGAACGTGAACAAGAACCTCACCTTCCGCATGAAGGAGGGGATGACCATACTGGCCTTCGGCGGGGTGAGCCTTTTTGAGCGACGTGGAAGCTACCAGTTCATGGTATACAAGGTTCGCCAGGAGGGCATGGGCGAACTGTTGCAGAAAATTGAAGAGTTGCGAAAGAAGCTCTTCGACGCAGGACTTTTTGACCCCGCGCGAAAAAAACAACTTCCCCGGCTTCCCCGCAGAATAGGGGTGCTTACCTCCCCCACTGGAGCGGCAGTGCGGGATATCATCAAGGTAGCCATGCGGCGTTTTCCAAACATCGAGATACTGCTTGCCCCGGCAAAGGTGCAGGGAGAGGGGTCAGTTGAATCAATTGTGCTGGGTATTGAAGAATTAAACCGGCCCGCATGGGGGGTAGATGTCATCATCGCGGGACGGGGTGGAGGATCATTTGAAGACCTCATGGCCTTCAACGAAGAACCTGTGGTACGGGCCTTTGCCAATTCTCGTCTTCCCATCATCTCGGCGGTTGGGCATCAGATCGATCATCCCCTCTCTGATGAGGCCGCAGATGTTGCCGCGGCCACCCCGTCACAGGCAGCCGAGCTGGCTCTGCCGGTAAAGCAGGAACTGCATGACACCATACAGCACTACCTGCGAAGGGCCTACCAGCACCTTCTTTCGGGCATGCGGGATTACCGCACCAGGCTTACCGGTGTACAGGAGCGCCGGGTATTCCGGAATCCCATGGAACTGGTGCAATACCGGCAGATGACACTCACCGACATCGAGAACCAGATAACCGGCGCCATGCAGCGACAGGTTAACCTGCAGCGAAACAGGCTTTACCAGGTGCCTGACCTTTCCTTCGTTATGCAGAACCTGCTGCAGAAAATCAATCACCGGTATCAGCGTACCCATGACAGGATTGTAAATCTTTCCCCGGTGGGCATTCTAAAACGGGGATATTCCATTACAACAGACAGCCATGGAAACATTGTTTCATCAATCACGGCTGTTGACACAGGTGAAAAGGTTGATGTCACCCTGTATAACGGGGCCCTCAACTGCCTGGTTGAAAACATTACAAGCGAGGTTGAAATTGGAAAAAAAGGAAAAGAAGCAGGCGAAGATAACCTTTGAAGAGGCCCTGGCCGAACTGGAGGTCATCGCTTCCCAGCTGGAAGAAGGCACACTGGGGCTGGACGATTCCATAACCAGGTTCGAGAAGGGCATCACCCTTGCCCGGTTCTGCCATGAAAAACTGGAAGAAGCTGAGCGAAAGATCGAAATTCTCCAGAAGGGAGAGAGCAGTAAAATCAAGAAAAAAGAAGTACGGGTAAAAGAAGATACCGGCGAGATAGAAGACGATGAAGACGTACAGGGATCACTGCTGTAATCACAAGTATATTTTGAAACCAGGGGAAATCATCATGAAGATACTGTCATCTGTTACCATATTTTTTATTATATCAGTACTGTCTATAACAGGATGTAAATCAGAAAAGCCGCTTCAATTCTGTGAAGGTGTCACCAGCGACGGGAAACCTGCACATTGCGGCAGCACCTTTACTACCGGCGATCTTACCGGTGTTCTCACACTCAAAGAAGCACCTGGTGTAGAAACCGTCACCATCGATATACTGGAAAAAAAAGATTTCAGCAGCCAGCCGTATAACAGCTATACCCATAAGATTGATCCGGATAAGAAACAGATCACCTTCCCCATATCCCTTTACCGGGAGGGCACCTTCACTGTAGAAATACTGCAGGGTAAATCAAAACTGGCAAAAGGTGAACTGAAAATTGTTGATACCTATTAAAAAGGCCCTCACCCCTGCTCAGTGCCCTGTTCGTCCTTCTTTCTCTTCTCTTCGTTGTATTCAAATATCACGTTGATTATCAGCATGGTGGCACCCATCACTATCACCGAATCGGCTACATTAAATGCTGGCCACCTGAATACTGAATCGCTGCCGATGTAGATAAAATCAACAACCCCGGGTTTACCTGAAATCCGGTCCAGTATATTGCCTATGGCCCCGGAAAAACCCAGCGACATGGCAACCGTAAAAAGCCATGTTTTTCTCGGTTCCAGTATATAAAATCCCACAAGCAGGATAAACACCATGATTGAAACGATAAGAAAGAAAGTTTGATGTCCCCTGAGAATGCCGAACACGCCACCGTCATTATACAGCAGTGTTAACTGCACAAAGCTTCCCATCACGTCAATGCGTTCACCCCTGGCGATGTTGGTCTCCACCAGGTACTTGGTAATAATATCAAGGGCAAGGGTCACCATGAAAATGGCAACCGCCACCATATGTTTTCTATTCTGCAGCTTCATAGTATATACACTATCCCTTTATTATTTAGCTACCCATTTCACTCGATATACACTGATGCTTTACCATGAATAAATTACATTGATAATCCATGGATTTGTCGATAACTCTTCACTATCTCATCTGTGTTAATCTGTGTGTATCTGTGGCAAAATTTATTCAGTTTATCTATCCAGTTATCCATTAATCTGGTGAATGATCTCAGTACACCGGGGACACAGTTCCGGGTGCTCCTTGTCTGTACCAAGCTGGTATGAGTAATTCCAGCAACGCACACATTTTTCTCCCTTAGACCGGTCTACTTTTATGGAGGCACTTTCATAGTCTTCCATTTCATCCTGTTTCTCATCGGTAAGTATCACCATGGCCACCTGGAAAAACCTGATCCTGTCCTCACCCATTTCGTAAAGAAGATCCCTTGCAGACTGGCTTTTCACGTAAAGGGTAACCTCTGCTTCAAGTGAGGTTCCTATGACCTTCTCTTGCCGTTTCAACTCCAGTGCCTTCAGCAGGTCTTTCTTGATCTCAACCAGCCTTTCCATTTTTTCTGCCACTTCCGGATTGTTGAATTCTTTATCCAAAAGATAATAATTCTGCATGTGAATTGAACCTTCATTGCCCATGAACTTCCATACCTCTTCCGAGGTGAAGGCAAGAACCGGCGCGATCAACCTGACTATGGTATGCAGTATCTGGTAGAGCACCGTCTGGTTGGATCTGCGGTTATGGGCATCCAGCTTTTCAATGTAAAGAATATCCTTGGACATATCAAAATACACGGAAGAAAGATCGACAGCACAAAAGTTTAAGATCCTCCGGTATACCATGTGAAACTCGAATTTCTCGTAATGCCCGGTAACCTGTTCGGAAAGGATCCACAACTTGTAGAGCATCCACTTGTCTATATCACTCAGTTCCTCGTAGGGAACCAGGTCTTTTTCGGTAAAGCCGGAAATATTGCCCAGAATAAACTTAAAGGTATTTCTGATCTTTCTGTATGAATCGGCTATCTGCTGTATCATGTCATACCCGATACGCAGATCGTTACGGTAATCCTCCGAAGCAACCCACAGGCGTATAATGTCCGCCCCGTATTTCTTTATAAGCTCTTCCGGTGGAATAACGTTGCCCATCGACTTGCTCATGGCTTTCCCCTGCTCGTCCAGAATAAAGCCGTGGGTAAGCACCGTCATATATGGCGCACGCTGCCGAAGTGCAAGTGCCGGCCAGAGAGATGACTGAAACCATCCCCTGTGCTGATCACTTCCTTCCAGGTACAGGTCAGCCGGCCACCTGTGCTGGTCCCAGCTGTCAAGTACCGCGAAGTGAGAAACCCCTGAATCGAACCATACGTCCAGTATGTCAAATTCCTTCTCGAACTGGTCGCCGCCGCATTCGCATGTAAAGTCTTCGGGTATAAGATCTTTTATGTCATCCGTATACCAGGCATCTATGCTCTTTTCCCTTGAAAGTTCGGCAAAATGAAAAATGCTTCGCTGGTGCATCATGTTCTTTTTGCATTTTTTACAATGGAAGGACGGGATGGGCACACCCCATGACCGCTGCCGGGAAAGGCACCAGTCCGGACGTGACTCAACCATGCTCCTGAACCGCATCTCCCCCCACTTGGGTATCCACATTGTCTTATCAGTGGCTTCCATGGCGAGGGCGCGCAAATCATTGTGATCAATGAGAAAAAACCATTGTTCCGTTGCCCTGAAAATCAGCGGCTTTTTACAGCGCCAGCAATGGGGGTATGAATGCTCGATTTCCTGTGTGAATATAAGCACACCGGCCTCTTCCAGCATCTTCACAATTCCCGGGTTGGCATCAAAAACGTTCACCCCTTTCATCTGTGAAAACTCTTCGGTAAACTTACCCTCGTCATCAACGGGGCAATAGGTATCAAGACCGTACTTCTGCCCAACCACGTAGTCTTCAAGACCGTGCCCTGGGGCGATATGAACCACACCGGTACCCTGCTCAAGGGTAACGAAGTCGGCAAATATAACTTTCGATTCACGGTCAATGAAGGGATGTTGTACTTTCAGTTTTTCAATCTGGTCATTGGTAACATCAGCTACTTTCTCGAGAGGTTTACCGGTAACCTCACTCATCATTTCCGCAAGGCCTTCAGCCAGGATGAGAAAATCGTTCTCACTTCTGTACACCGCATAGGGGAAATCCGGGTGAAAGGCCACCGCCAGGTTTGCCGGCAACGTCCATGGAGTGGTGGTCCAGACCGCTACGTGCACGTTATCGCTGTCTACTCCATCAATATCAACAGAAGCTGGATCAACCGCGAATTTCACGTAGATGGATGGGGACTTGTGATCATCATACTCCACCTCTGCTTCGGCAAGTGCGGTCACGCAGTTGGGGCACCAGTATATTGGTTTTTTCCCCCTGTATATAAACCCCGCCTCAAACAACGCACCGAAGACCTCAACGATGGTAGCCTCGTAATTGTTTGACATGGTAAGATAGGGATTATCGAAATCGCCGAACACCCCCAGGCGCTTGAATTCCTCCATCTGGATGTATACGAACTTTTCGGCGTATTCCCTGCATTTTTTTCTTATATCAACCCGCGGCATATCCCTTGCCTTCTCACCGATTGTACGGGTTACCTGCAGCTCTATGGGAAGCCCGTGACAGTCCCAGCCGGGAACATAGGGGGCCCGGTAGCCGGTCATGGTCTTATGCTTGACGATAATGTCCTTCAACAGCTTGTTAAGGGCATGTCCCATGTGAATATTGCCGTTTGCGTACGGCGGACCGTCATGCAGTATATATTCTTTCGCGTCCTTGCGCATTTCCAGAATCTTATCGTAAATCTTCTCCTTTTCCCACTGTGCCACCATGTCAGGTTCCCGTTTAGGAAGGTTGGCCCTCATCGGAAAATCAGAAGATGGAAGATTTACAGTCTTTGAGTAATCCATCACGTCCTCGCATCATTTTAATTATTTCGTGTAGTTGTTCATACGTTTGTGCATAGAATGAACCCTTAGAGACACTATGTCCCCCTGCTTTTGTCAATATATTTTTCCATAATAAAAAAACACCTTGCAGGTGAAAAGCATTTCTTTTTTTATTGTCAATACAGTATAAGTATTCTAAATACGTATATAATTGTATCATATACTTCGAAGATTTACCACAGAGACGCTGAGGTACAGAGGGAGATTTCAAAAAGATTACCGCAAAGTCGCGAAGAGCGCGAAGGGCTCAAAGAAAAGAATAAGATATTTATTTTTCTAAATATTATCCCTTTGCCTTTCTTTGCGTACTTGGCGACTTAGCGGTAACCCTTTACACTATTTTCTCTGTACCTCTGTGCCTCTGTGGTTGCCATAACGAAATGTTTTATTAAAGGATAATGCAATGATTGAACTGGATTTTGAGAAACAGGACGGGATGATACCC
>CAZVRB010000100.1:0-13111 GCA_964629365.1 uncultured Leptospiraceae bacterium | reverse complement strand
CAGCTGAAGTACCATACGTGCGGGCGGATCCGGATAGTAATTCAGTGTCACATGGTTTTGGTGACGTTCTGTTTTCGGGAAAGTTTTTATTTCTTGGTTCAATGCCTGAAGACGGGAGTAACCCCCGGGGTTTCGTGGGTTCACTTAAGGGGGCGGTAAAGACAAGAAGTGGCGAGGATGAAAAATGCCTGGGGTCGGGTGAGAACGAGGAGGAGATATCCATGGCCATATCAAGATGTTTTGGCCCGGTAACTGCGCACCTGATGGCCGGCTACACGTGGGTATCTCACAGGGCTCCCGGGACCGAATCCAATTATTACCTGTATGGATATGCCATGGATCTTGCCGTAAGTGAAAAGATACAGCTTGGGGGCGAAATAACCGGGCAGAAAGATATAAGCTGTAGTCAGCAAAGACAGGAAGTGGATTTGCTGGCCGGGATAATGGTTTCACCGGTTGACAGCGTTATACTGGATGTCTTCTTTCGAAGAAGCCTGGTTCACGGTAAAGACTTCAATTCATTTGGAATTGGCGGAACTATCGGATTTTAAAAAAGAGTACTATTTTTTTATTGACTATTTCAGGATGGTGCTAAAATTTCAGTACTGCAACAATTGTGTAGTACAGGATTATTGTTTTTTTATTAACAGCGGAGGCGAGAATGCCAACTTATGATTATAAGTGTACCAACTGCGATCACCGTTTTGAAGTATTTCAATCCATGAAGGATGACCCCATCCAGGAATGTGAGAAATGCGGTGGCCAGGTGAAAAGATTGATTGGCGCCGGGGCCGGTATCATATTCAAGGGTTCTGGTTTTTATGTAAATGATTATAAAAATAACGGGAATGGTTCAAAAGAAGTTTCGAAGGAATCATCCGCACCTGCACCGGCATGTACATCATGTCCATCATCTGAAAGTTGCAGTGTAGATTCGAAATAGAGTAACACTAATCTTTTTTTCTCATCATGGATTTTCTCTGGCGAAATATGGTATACAGGTATTTCTCTATGGCCACTATCCCTGATGAAGGAATAATCTCGTTTCTTATTTTTTTCCCTACCAGCGAATTTGTGAATTCGGTGATAGTATCTGTGGATTTTACCACTGCTGGTGATACAAGCAGGTACTCTACGTCTGCCATAAGCAGTTTCCTGCTTCTTTTGGGATAGAGAATATTTCGCGCGTTATAGACGGGTATTACAAGTTTCAGGTTGGATTGTCGTAATTCTTCAATAATTCGTGTTATTGTATGTTCATTTTCAGGTGCCATCTCAATATACTCAGACAATGGTATTACCGGTTTCGGATTTTCGCTAATTGTATGATACAGGTCTCGGGTTTCCCTGCTGAGTGTCCTGGTTGCAGCTGATACGGGAACAGACTTTGACTTGATTTTTGATGGTCTTTCGCTTCTTGTAAAGAGTGCGGCGATAGCAGCAAACAGCCGCGAAAAAATTGACTTCTTTCTTTTTCGTGCCGTCATTTGTTGAGATTCCAGGTGGGTTTTAACTTCCTGCTGCTTTTCCCTGTCACTGCTGAACTTTTTGTAATCTTCAAGTATCTTTATCAATGTGTCTTTCTGTGTACCTGACAGGTTGATTATATCCTCGAAGTCATTCTCTGAAGAAAGTATTCTGCCGCCAATGTCAGCAAGAAATTCAAGTTTTTTACGGACTTTATCCTTTTCAGAGTAGCTTAGTTCGTTAAACTTGTCCGGCTGGTAGAGCACAAGCTGGCTTGTTTCTGAAATATTTTTAATAAACGTATTTCCGTCAAGATAATGATGAACCCCGTTTTCATCAACGTGCGCAATTACACCGGCTTTTTTCCTGTTTGGAGAATTCTCCCATTTTATGAGCAGCTCCCTGTTTACCTCTGGCAATGTACTGGTTATATCACTTTCACAGCAAATTGCTGATTCCTTTACGAACTGGACGATATCATTATTCAATGTTTCAATGGGATCAAGGATCTTGTCAACTTTCAACAGGCATGACCGCAGGGAGTGCATGTTTTTCACTTCTACAAGTTCCCTGGGGGGAAGGGTGGTGCTGAGATCATCCATGAGTATATTAAAGATATAATCCAGTTTTGAATCCCTGTAATCACTGAAATCGGTGGATACGATACCGAATTTTTTTAGACGTCGTATTACCAGTTCGGAATATTGTGAAATGATGGTTTTCAATGTGTCAAGGTTCAGGGAATTTTTCACTGCCTGGTAGTTCTGGGCGTGAAAACAGAAATCCTCGGCCCATTCAACCTGGTTCCTGTCCACGTTGTAGTTTTTAAAGGTAAATATTGATTTTCCCAGCTCGGATTTAATTATCCTGCTCAGGTCATTCTTGAAAGTTGCTTTTTTTATGAGTTTTGACAGGTTAAAAAGCCGGTATCGTCTTAAAAGAGCCTGCAGGTTTTCCAGTGATTTCGCATCGCGAATAGACTGTATCCTTTTATACTCATCCTGTGGAAGAAGAACTGTTAATTCCTCTATTTCGTCAATGCTGAGCTTCTTCGTGGAGTCATCAACACGAAAGTCAAAGGTGATAATCTTCTTTACCTGTTCCGGGTAATTTTTAATAAGCGTATCAACGATGTACTCAACCTGGCTGTCTCGTGATGTAGTAAATGGTATGGGTATATTTCTAGAACGTTTCAGGTATCCCATCGTGGCAAGTTCGGTTTTTGCCTCGGGCAGGGCCATGTTCTGCATACGCAGTATTTCAGCCAGCACATCATATACATGGGGTTCCTTTGCAATGCTTCCATGTATAAATCTGAAAGTTTTAATCTTCTCGTCATTCGTCATTGGGCTCATGGTTACTAAACCATCCCTGGTGAAAATATAAATTGACAGGTGATACTATACTCTTTAAAAAAGAAGTGTAAAGTCATTTTTAAATGCAGTAACCTCTTTCAAAGGTTCTCTGAAACATCACTGGTACTGATGTTTTTCTGTTCACCTGAATCCATGTTCTTTATTGTGCAGGTTCCTGATGATAATTCATCTTCACCAACTATCACAGTAAAACGTGCCTTTTCCCTGTCAGCCTTCTTGAACTGGTTTTTAAAACCCCTGGCATTTGGATCGATATCACAGGAATAACCCCTGTCTCTCAGTGATTGTAATACTTCAAGCGCTTTCACAAGGGTTTCACCCCCGGAGTGAACAAAATAGACATCAAGTTGTTCTTCCGCAAAATCTGAATCTTCCAGCATAAGGTACATCCGCTCAATTCCGGCAGCGAATCCCACAGCAGGTGTTGGTTTACCTTCAAATGTTTCTACCAGGTTGTTATACCTTCCACCGGCGGCGAAAGCATTCTGTCCTCCCAGGCGGTGGGTAACAAACTCAAAAGTGGTTCTTGTGTAATAATCCAGTCCCCTTACCAGGTAGGGGTCTTCGGTATATTCAATATTGTCATGGTCAAGATATGTTTTAACCAGTGTGAAATGATCGGCGCATTCATCACAAAGAAAATTACTGATCTTCGGTGCCCACTGGCGAAGGGTGACGCATGATTCCACCTTGCAGTCAAGTAAACGCAGGGGATTGGTATGAAGTCTTCTTTTGCAGTCATCGCAAAGCTCATCTTTATGTGACTGGTAGTACGACTCAAGTTCCTTGATATACGGGGTTCTACATTCAGGGCATCCAATTGAATTAAGAAGCAACCTGTATTCTTCTATCCCCAGCTTTTTTGATATAGAATCCATTATGGCTATGATCTCGAAGTCATAAAAGGGATGATCACTGCCGAACAATTCGGCTCCAAACTGGTTAAACTGGCGAAGCCGGCCCCTCTGGGGTCTCTCGGCACGAAACATGGGCCCGCAGTAGAAAAACTTGCAGGTAGAGAGGCGGTTGTACTCACCGTTTTCCACGTATGCCCGCACCATTGAGGCGGTACCCTCCGGTCGCAGGGTAAGGCTTCGTTCACCCCTGTCCTGAAAGGTAAACATTTCCTTGGTGACAATATCAGTCTCATCACCAAGGCCGCGGCTGAATACCTCGGTATATTCCATGACAGGCAGAATAACTTCCCGGTAATTATATATTTTAAAGATATGGCGGGCTGTGCCGGTAATCCTGTTCCACAGTTCTATCCTGTCTGGAAAGATATCTTCTATTCCCGGTGGTTTGCGTATCATGTAGTGCTCCCGTTATCTTGTAATCTTCGTCTCAGAATAGCGTGTGGATTAACCGGCCTGTCAAAGCCGATCAGGTATTCCCTTCCGGGCTGTGCCATGTCCACATTGTTATCCTGGTCCCATATGTTTTCAACAGTCAATTCACCGTCTATGATTTCATGTCCGGTTATTGGAAATATGGCATCAATGGTTTCACCCTTGTAAATGGGGTTGAATACCTTGATAACAACCTCCTGTGAGGGTTCTTCGCCGGTGACCCGGTAACCCACAAATAAAACCTTCTTCACGTATGGAAGACCGGAAAAGGCATTATCCCCGAATTCGTTGAAAAGATCATCGGTATACGGGCGATGGCTTATCAGGTCAAGTTCATTTTTCCAGAAACCAAGCCGCTTGTTGTAATCCATCCCATCGAGTACCGTTCGAACCGCGTGGCTGTATATTCGGGTGGTATTTGCCGTATAATAAAGGGATTTCATTCTCCCTTCAATCTTGAAGGCATTTACACCCGCCTGCATAAAGGCGGGCACTTTTTCAATAAGGCACAGGTCTTTTGATGACAGGATCTCTGTTCCATTGGCGTGCTCAATTATATCCATGTGATTGCCAGGGCGCTTTTCTTCTATCAGGGAATACCGCCACCTGCAGGGATGTGAGCAGCTCCCCGTGTTTGCGTCCCTGCCGGAAAGGTAACGGCTCAGAAGACATCGTCCCGAATATGAAACACACAGTGCCCCGTGGATAAATGTTTCGATGTCCGCGTCAGTATGGTCACGAATTTTTTTGATTTCGTCGAGAGTAACTTCCCTGGCAAGCACCACCCGTTCAATACCCATCTGCTGCCAGAAAGAAATAGACAGGTGATTAAGGGTGGACATCTGGGTTGAAAGATGCAGCGGGATATCCATGCCGCTTTCCCGCAAGAGCATAATCATGCCGGGGTCGGAAACCATGATACCGTCAAAGTTGTATTCTGACAGATCTTTGATGTATTGTCTCGCGTTGTCAACCTGGTCTTCATGCAGGTAGGAATTCAGCAGAAAGATTACCCTGGCATTGTGGCTGTGCGCGTAGCGGATACCCTGGTGAATGTCCTCGTGGCTGAAGTTTCCGGTTTTCATGCGAAGGTTAAGCTGTTCTCCGCCGAAATACACCACGTCAGCACCGTAATTAACAGCTACCTTAAGCTTCTCAAGATTTCCTGCGGGAGATACTATTTCTGTTTTATTATTTCTGCCTGTCAACGAAGCCATTGTTAATGCCTTTTTGATAATATTCTACCGCCTTATTGTGACGGGACAATGTTTTTGAAAAATAATGAGACCCGTCATTACGTGACACAAAATACAGGTACGATACATCGGCAGGATTCAGGGCCGCCTGTATAGCCCCCCTCCCGGGTGAGCTGATTGGTGTGGGAGGATACCCTCCATGCCGGTAGGTGTTAAATGGTGAATCACTTTCAAGATCCTTATAAGTTATCCTGCCGGTAAACTTTTTAACAGCATATCGAACGGTGGGGTCGCAGTAAAGCCGCATTCCCAGTTTCAGCCGATTGTGAAACACCGCCGATATCAGGTCTCTTTCCTTCTTGACGGTTGCTTCTTCTTCGATCAAAGAAGCCATGGTAAGAAGTTTATGCACATTCATGTTCAGGTCAGCCATGGATGAGAGATCCATGGCCTCCAGTTCTTTTCGCATCTGGTTGTGCATCCACTGGATGATGTCCCTGGCGTCAGAATCTTCCGGAAAATTATATGTTTCCGGAAAAAGGTATCCTTCAGCAGATTGGGCATGGATACCAATGGACCTGAGGTAATTTTCATCAAGGGCATAATATAAAAATGAATCCTCACTGGTTATACCTTCAGATTCCAGCCGATCTGCAATCTGGTACAGGTTAAATCCTTCGGGGATGGTAACCCGTTGAACCATGACATGTCCCCGTGTGATACGTTGTAGTATATCAAGAGATGACATTCCACTGTATATCCGGTATTTTCCGGTTTTTACGCTGGTATTGCCCGATACCCTGGCAAGAATCAGGAAGAAGTTTTCACTGGTAATAAGATTTCGAGATTTCAGCATCTCGGTTGTTTCCCGCAGCGTGGTTCCCCTGTCGATTTTTATTATTTCGTCGGTCATAAAACCGGGAGAGCTGTTGAAGTACCAGGTAATGCCTAAAAGGATTACCATGCCCAAACTGCCAAGTAAGCCCAATGTCAGGATGTGCCTGAATTTATTTCGTGATTTGCTGTTCATACATGTCCTTTTTTATCAAAGTAATTACCTGGTATGAATTATCTACTGAACAGTAAACGGGATTTTTTGTCAATTCCATATGATATATTTATTTGTTGACTTCCAGCAAAAGAAGACGTATGAAGTGAGTTAATGTGACAGAATACGCATAATATTATCTGCAATGATAATGGTGATATGAAGAGAAAGAGAACAATTTATACTGTTGGAATATTCCTGGTTGTGACCCTGGTTTTGCTGCTTTCTGTTCCGGTTTTTTCAAAGAACGCCATATACCATAACAAGAAGGGATGGGAACATCTTGAAAAAGGAGAAATGTATTCTGCAATTATTTCCTTTCAAAGCGCCCTGCAGCAGAATCCCCGTTATAAAGAATCACTGACGGGACTTGCTGAATCCTATCTGAAAACCGGTGGGTATGAAGAAGCAATCTCGCTATACGAACGGGTGTTGCGTCTCTACGAAAACGATGAAAAAGCCCTGCTTGGCATGGCCAAAGCCCTTACGGGAATTGGCAGGTATAGAGAGGCAATCAGGATTTATGAGAAACTCAACAAAATGTCATTTGAGAACAACGAATCACGATATGGAATGGCATATCTCTATTTCAGAATGAATAAAATGCTCTGGTCAAACCGTCTTCTTGAAAGAGTGCTGACGGCAAACCCCTTTCATTACGATTCACTTCTTCTCATGGCGGAACTAAAGAAGAGGGAAGGCCGTTTTGATGAGGCCGTAAAATATATCGAGAAAGCAATAGACTCAAAAAGCGACTATCCTCGTGGCTATGTAGAGTACGGAAATCTTCTTTTTGCCAAATATGCTGATACTGGTAACAGTGATTACGTTGTTCAGGCTGTAGATGAATTCAAAAAAGCCCTCAGCATAAGTCCGAATAATATCGAGGCAAACAGGTTTCTTGGATATATCTCGTATCATTCAGGTGATTACGAGGGAGCTGTATCTTATTACAACCGGGTTGTAGAATTATATCCGAAGATGAGCATTCCACATTACAATCTTGCCCTTGCCCATGAAAAGATGAATAGCAGGGAAAAAGCCCTTTCTGAATACTCAAAGGCGGTAGAACAACAGTCTTTAAACAGCCTGGTATATGAGAAGCGTTCGCAATTTCTGGTTCTCAAAAATTTCAAGACAGGGCACCCCCTGCGTGTCAAGCTTGCCGGGGATGAGTATGACACTGCTCATAATTTCCGAAAGAAAAACTTTCCGGAACACGCACTGCTGCATCTGCGAAAATCACTTTTCCTCAATCCCATGGCACCAAAACCCCGCCAGGAGCTTGCCGACTCTTACCTGGTACGGGATTATTATCGTTTTTACGTGGATCAGCTGAAAAAACTGCACACAATGAATACTTCAACCGGGTCCCGTGACAGGTTGAATGTAGCGATTATAAAGCGCCGTGACCGTCTGTATAACAGGATGGGGTATGCCCAGGATTTGCCGGTAAGAGACGTTCCCCGTGTGATGCTGCTTGATCTTGTCAGTGTTAAGGGAATTCCCCCCTATCCTGATGGAGGCAGTGTGCTATCAAACAGCATAAACTATGCATTTTCGCAGTTTGGAAGATATAAAAATATTTCAACAAGAGAGAGAATACGGATAAATGAACAGCTGAAAGGCGGGAAACAGCCCGTTGACGCTATACTCAGAGATATCCAGGGGTTGATGAAAGAAGAGGGAACACCTGAATTTGATTATCTCCTTTATGGCAATTACGAGGTATCCGGTAATTTTATACGTGCCGGTATATCCGTGATGAACCTGAAGACGGGTGTGGTTATCGCAAACCTGCAGGCTGAAGACCAGGGCAAACAGGCACTGTCGGGTGTCTCATTGCGGCTTGCCCGGGATCTGTATGCAGGAATTCCCTACCAGGGCAGAATTCTTGCATACGAGGAAGACTCTGTACTGGTAAACCTCGGAAGTTATGACGGGGTTGCACCTGGCGATCTTCTTGTCAGTTATATACCGGTAACAGATTCTGCAAGACCGGAAAAGACCTCACAGAAGCTGGTATTCAAGGTGAGCGAGGTGGATACACTGCTTTCGCTGGCCGCCCCGGTGAGAAAAGATGACCTTGATCGGGTATCAAAAAATGAGGCCGTATATCCTGTGGAAAAAAGGCGTGCGAAATTAATTGAGTAGACCCTGCCTGGATTACTTTTTCATCTTACCGGTGATATAGTCTATTATAATAGTAAGTGCCCCATCACCACTTACATTTGATGCGGTACCAAATGAATCCTGCGCCATATGAAGACTCAAGATCAGGCCTTTCTGGAAATTATTAAACAGCAGCATCTCTTCAAGCAGCCCCAGGGCTGTCATTGCCCCACCTCCAGGTATTCCAGGCGCCGCGATCATGGTAACCGATAATAAAAAGATAAATGGTATATACTGTACAAGCTCCGGCGTCCCTCCCTGCATGGTAAGGATAACCATTGACGAAAGAGTGATCATTATCATGTCACCAACAAGGTGAATTGTGGCGCACAGGGGGATCACAAAATCGATGATATCCTCTGATACATCATTTGATCGTACACTTTCAATGGTAACCGGGATAGTGGCAGCTGAAGACTGTGTACCAAAAGCGGTTAGATATGCCGGTATCATGTTTTTTATGAGATGCAATGGATTTCGTCGTGTCAGCACCCCCGCGATAATATATTCAACGATTACGATTGAAATTTGAAGACCGATAATAACCACGTATAGTTTGCCAAAGGATGTCAAAATTGGGATTATCTCACCTGTTGCACTGAGTGAGCAGAAAAGTGATGCGATATAAAAGGGAAGCAGCGGGATTATTGCCTTTCGAATTAAAATTTCCACTATGTCTTTCAGTTCGTAAAAAACATTTCTGAAAGTGACAAGGGGTTTTGAGGCAAGAACCAGCCCGAAAACAAAGGCAAGTGCCAGTGCCGTGAAGACTGGCAGGGGTGGTTCAACTTTCAATGAAAACAGTGGCTCAATGGTCAGGGTTTCAGCCGGGGCAGTAAGATTTCCCACCAGTGATTCAAGGAAAACTGTACCGGTTGAATAGGCAACCAGGCCACCTATGAGGGTAGATGAAACAGCAAGTAATATTGTAATAATCAGGGTCTTGCCTGCTTTTCCCCCTATATCGATAATGCCGGGAGGAACGAAGCCGATTATTATCAGGGGAATTATGAACTTGAGAAAGGCCCCGAATAATATCTCCGCGGTTTTAATGGTTCTGAGAAGAAAATCTATATTATAATGACTGAGGGTTATGCCAAGCAGGATGCCTGTAATTATTCCCAAAAACAGTTTGAAGATTAGAGAGTTTTTCAGGTTCATAGATTATTCCTGATATACAATAATTTTGCAGCCTATTTTGAATTCAAAATAGTATATGTCAAACGAATTAAAGGCACAAAAAGACCTGCCGGTAAATGGCAGGTCTTTTGAATTTACGGCATTTTTGTTGTTCAGTATGTTAAATATCCTGAAAACATTTTTTTATGTGATCATCAGAAGGTTTCTGTGTAAAGAATGAAACGGCGATAGTGAGGAAAATGGATACCGGTAACGCGATAAACATGGGATCAACAATTATCCATGGTTTCCCAAACAGAAAGGGCTTACCGAAAATTAACTGGCTCAAGCCAATTACTGATGATTCTGTAGCATGAACGAACAAGAGCCAGAATGCACTTGTGGCAAATCCTCCCACCATTCCCGCGACGGCTGCGGCCCTTGTTATTTTCTTGAAATACAGGCCACCGATATAGGCGGGGAGAAAACTTCCCGCGCAGAGGCCGAAAAATATTGCGGTTCCCCTGGCGATTATTGCTTCACCTTTTACGTATACTTTTGGCAGCAGGTAGGCCAGCAATACGCTGATAAGAATTGTAAGGCCAATGCCAAGCTTGCTGATGAAGACACTTCGCTCTTCAGAGTAATCTTTCCCTTTTTCAATTTGTTCATAAAAGTCACGCCCAATGGCGGTTCCCATCGCATGAAACTGAGAACTGAGGGTAGACATCGCCGCGGCAAGCAGGGTCAACATGAATAAAACCGCGAACCATTTGGGCATGGACTGCTTGATATACTGTGGTATTATGTTTGCCACCTTGCCCCCGGCTGCCACAATGGCAATTGAACCATCAGTGGTTATCTTATGTGGCACATCTTTGTGTATGTCTATTGAATCACCCACAGATATGCCAGAATGATTTTTCCTGAGATTTCTAATATTATCTTTCGTGACCTCAACTACCTTCGAGCCCGGGCAGGTTTCCGCGATGGAACCCGTTATCTGGCAGAATTCAATATTATTCACATTTTTACTGAAGAACACATTCGAAAGTGAACCGGATACAAACGCCACACCGGTCATCAGGAGTATAAAAATCCCACCGATCAATACTGCACGGTTCAGTTCCCTGTTGCTTTTCACGGTCATGAACCGTACAACCAGCTGTGGCTGGGCAAGCACGCCAATACCCACTCCCATTACTATCGTAGATACCAGAACCCACCAGAAATCCGAACCCAGGGCAGGCATTGATGTCCAGCCCGTGTGCCCCTTGGCAACGAAAGAAGCAGGGGGTGACATGGCGGTAAGAGAAGAATGCGCCTCTGTAATACCACCAAGTGTATAATAGGTATACACAATTAATACTGCCATACCTATGAACATAACCGTACCCTGAAATGCATCAGTATACATTACACCCTTCAATCCCCCCATGATCACATAGATTGCTATGATAAACGCGAAGAAGAAGAGTGCTGTTGTATAATCAATTACAAACTGCTGTTCGATATACTTGGCGGCGCCGATTAACACAACGCCCGCGTAGAGGGGCATAAAAAGGAATATAATAATACCCGCGAATTTCTGTATAAAAGGAGACTGAAACCTCCGTGAGAGAAATTCCGGAAATGTGTGCGAATCAAGATGGTACCCCATGAGCCTGGTTCTCTTTCCAAAAAAGATAAATGCAATAAATATACCAACAAAGATATTTAAGAATGTAAGCCAGAGAATGCCCATGCCGAAAATACCGGCTGCGCCGCCAAATCCTATGATTGCCGATGTGCTTATAAATGTTGCTCCATACGAAAGTGCCATAACGTATGGATGAATATCCCTTCCTGCTAACAGGTAATCAGATGCACCATGTGTTTTTCTGTATCCAAGATAGCCAAGTGTTGCGATTACCAGCAGGTATAGTACAACAAGAAATATGGTCATTACCGTTCCTCCTCCTTATTAGAGTGATTTTTCTATTTTTATTTCTTCTTCAGCCCATTGACGTTGCTCGGAATTATCTTCCTGCCCGTCACTGTTCCATTTTAAAACACCGTAAATGACACAGGCTGCTGCGCTCAATATGCAGAGCACATATACTGCGAATACCCAGAAGTCCCCAAGTCCCAGCATGTTCGTCCCCCTTGTGAAAATATTTTTTAGACCTGAACATAATTGTTTAAATATTCATATGTCAAGAACAAATAAAATTATTTAATTGCTTAATCGCAATTGCTTACCATTGAAGAATATTGAATTATATGTGAACATTACTTTAAGGCAGTTATTCAGGGTAGCTGCTGTGCTTTTTTTAAATATTCAGATGCCTGCACATCGTTTCCCATGAAAGAATGTATATCATGCATCAGCATCAGTGACGTTTCACTGGCAGGATTAATTGAGATGGCCCGTTCAAGATAACGTAATGCCAGTTCCAGTTTTCTTTTTCTGTTCCTGGTGGGTAGCGAGGTAAAGTACAGGTGGGCAAGGGTGACAAGGGATTTCTCATCATTGGGTTTCACGTCAATGAGTTTTTCAAGAACTTCAATGGCGTCACCCGGTTTTTCCTGCTGCCTGTAAAGATTCGAAAGTTCATAATACGCCTGCAGGGCAGCAGGGTTCTTTTCAATCGCCTCCCTGTATTTTGTAATGGCCTGGCTGGTGTTCCCTTTTTGAAGTTGTTGCCTGGCATCACGTATCAGCGGATCACTCAATGGCTTGCCGATGTTGTAGCTGATTGTAAAGTGTTCATCGGCTTTTTGAATATTTTTTTTGAAAATGTAATACCTTACAAGGTTGATATGTGCGGGGATGTAGTCACTATCAATGGCAACCGACTTTTTAAAATGATGATATGCCTTATCGATCTCCAGGTAGAACCAGTACAGTGAACCAGCCTTATTGTGTATGACATGTTGTGTATCATTAATAACCAGTGATTTTCTATAATACTCCAGGGCTTTCTTCTTCATGTTATTTTTCATGTATATCTCGGCAATAAGATTTGCCGCCTGGTAGAGGGAATCATTCAGCCGCAATGCCCTGGTGAGATTCTCAATGGCAAATTCATACATCTCGTGATTGTATTCAATTGTTCCCTTCTTGTAGTAATATTGCCAGGTGTTCGCTGTAAATGCACTATTTGCGCATAAAATTAAAAATATAACGATTGCCAGGGGTTTTATTATTGACTTTTTCATGTCAGATTTTATATGTGTTTTTGTTTTGTTGGTCAGGTAGCTCAGTCGGTAGAGCAGGGGACTGAAAATCCCCGTGTCGGCGGTTCGATTCCGTCCCTGACCATTTCCCTTCAGATTTTTTCTACTCACCATACAGTATATAAATAGTATCGGTATAATCTTTTTTTTTATCAGCTTACTTCT
>CAZVRB010000099.1:0-13211 GCA_964629365.1 uncultured Leptospiraceae bacterium | reverse complement strand
TAAAAAATTATTTTCAATTCCCAATAATCCGGAAAGACCCAAGAAAATAAATATCCCCCTTCTGTTTCTCTGCGCCTCTGTGGTAACCTTTTTTCATAAAACAACTTGACATATCCCCCCAATTTTCCAATGGTTCACCCCATCATGAGTGAGACACGGCAAACAGGTGATATCCGGGGGCCGGTTATATCGGCGGAAAGATGCACCCGATGCGGGCGTTGTATTGACGTGTGCAGAAGACGGGTGCTGCAGATGACCGATGACGGGGTAGGGTTCACGGATAAAGAATGCATGTTCTGCGCGCATTGTTATGCCGTGTGTCCTGCAGATGCCGTTTCTTTTGACGGCATACTCCATTCACCCGGCTTTTCTTCTTTCACATATCGTGAACGGGTACTGCATCCCGGTGAGCCATCAACCGAAGAGCTGATAAACCTGCTTCGGTCACGTCGCAGCACCAGGCTGTATTCAGAGAACGAAGTATCCGATTCCCTCATCACCGACTGCATCGAGGGGGCGGTAACGGCACCCTCCGGGAGCAACTGGCAGCTGTGGAATTTCACGGTGGTAAACGGACGGCAGAAGGCAGGCCGGCTTGCCGCACTCATCGGCAGGTTTTACAGGCGAATCAACCGCCTGGCGGCCAATCCCCTGCTGCGTTACCTCACCATTCCATTCATGGGCACAAAACTGCTGCGCTACTACCGTGACCATTACAGCGGTGTTGAATTCGCCCTGCAGGAAGCCGAAAAAGGGAACGATCTCCTGTTTCACGGCGCCCCCGCGGTGGTTATTATTCACGGGCCCGAAGAAGGCAGCACCCCGGTTGAAGACGCCCAGTACGCGGCCCTCTCCCTTGTGCTGACCGCCCATACACTGGGGCTTGGCACATGCTTTATCGGGTATGCCACCGAAACACTGAACAGGGCCCCATCGGTGAAACAGTGGTGTAAGATCCCCCCCGACCACAGGGTACACGCGGTCATCGTGATGGGATACCCCGCCGTAAAATTTCTTCGGCCGGCATTGCGAAAACAATACAGCGTACACATCATATAATTTCTAACGAGGAACCAATGAAAATCTATTATTTTTTAATTATAGTATCCGCGTCTTTTATGGTCTTGTATCTTCTCACCCTGATGCACAGGCGTGAAACACGGGAATGTGAAATAACCGAGAACTGGGAGTCAGTCTGGAAAGATCGGCTGAGAACCGGCAAATAACCCCGACGCAGAGCGCCCTCACTTTTTTTTAAAAAATCACACTTTTTTTTTCGATCACCCCTTTTCCCTTCGTATAGAGATACGAGGGGGAAAAGTGTATGCGAATTATTACCACGTGTGTGCTCATACTGTGTCTTGCCGCAGGTGCCCGAAACGGCATCTGCGCCCTGCGTATCTCCGAGGTTGCCTCTGAAGTCCCGGGAAACGACTGGGTTGAACTGCACCTGTGCAGCACTGAAAAGGTGTCCATGGACATCGCCCCACTGTATGTCACCATGTACTACGGCACCAACTACCCCCTGGCAACAGAACCCGTCACCCTTAATTCATGGGACAGCCCCCACACCCCCTGGGACGACCGCTATGCCGTGGTATATCTCACCGCCGGCGATATTCCCGATGAAACCGACCGGGCAGGCGACCTCAACGGAAACGGCATCAGGGAACTCTACTGCGATAATTACAGCAACAGCCTGTGGAACACCGATTGCGTGGTGGCCATCGATACCGACGATGATCCCGACAACGGGGGCATAGTTGATTTTCTCGCCTACAGCAACAGGGACGGCAGCCTGCACACCAGCATACGCTCCTATGTCAAGAAGGCATCCCGCTGCGGTGCATGGGTCATAAATGACGATGATTACGAACAATCCATGACCCACATCGGCCAAAAAGGCCTGGCCACATTTCAAAGCATAATCAGGGGGGGGACGGGGGACACCAATACCCACCGCGACTTTTCGGTAACACCTTTTCAAACCCCCGGCATGCCCAACATGCTTCCCATAACCGGCAAGTCATCATCGGGTCTTTTTTCCATACAGAACAAAAAAATTTCCATGAAACCCCGCCGTACCGGCCTCAACTCGGCACCCATACGCCTCCTGGTATACCGGCCCTGCTCAATACGCTTCCGTGTATTTACCGCCACAGGACGGCTGCTCTACCGTTCACCCCTGCACGAAGACCTTATGCCGGGCATCCACACCCTTTTGTGGCAGCCCCGCCCCTCTTCTGTAAACACCGGTCTCTACATCGCCACCGTGGAAGGCTCAGACGGTGATGCAAGCCAGGTGGAGAAGTTATTCATCATCGCGGACTGCGGCAGGTGAGTTCAGTAGTCACATTTCTCTGCGCCTTTACCCTGGCCATGGGTGCCTTCGAACACGGGGGATCAGAGGGGCCCCTCTATTTCCCCTCCCGCCAGGTAGCCCAGGATGCCACCCAGTACATGGTGCCCCTGGCTGCCGCCGCCCTGCCGGGAAGAAGGCTCACCTACGCCCATTCCTACTACACCCATCCCTACGGGATAGGCCAGATGACCTCACGCTTCGTGTCTGCCGGCTGCAGGTACAGCCGTGCCGGCGCCCGGGCTGGCTGGCATCGTTTCGGCATCGACGGCTACAGCGAGGATACCTGCACCATCTCAGCCGGGGTGTCCCCCCTGCCTTTTCTTTCCCTGGGGGGGGACATACGGCACTACATGCTGAAAATTGATACCGGTGAGATTAACCGAAACCTATCCACCTGGGACACCAACCTGTCGGCAAAACTGGTGCCCATACCCGAAGTGAGCATCATCCTCGAACAGCAGAATATACATGCCCTGGTGTCGGGCGATCACGCCCACGCCATATATCCCACCCGTCACGGGGGCCTGTCGGTGCGCCTCTTTGAGGGCTTCAGCACGCAGGTAAATATCACCGAAGACTTCTTCGGACGGGCCGCCGCCTTTTCAGTGCAGGGGGCGCTTTTACCCTCTCTCACCTGCAGCGCGGGATACGCCCCCCTTCTTGAAAGCTACAGCGCCGGTTTCACCTTCAGCTGGTTTCACATGCAGGCCACCTATTCATTCAGCCATCACACCTACCTGGGCAATACCCACGCCTTCGGGGTAACCATGTATACCGGTTCTTTCAGATATACCCCGATTCCCCCGGCCCGAAAATCTGAAGATGACATGCACCCCCTTCCCCCCGTGGTGCTGGACATCCGTGAGTGCGGCGCCGAAGAACTGGCCGCCCTCTCTGTCATCGATGATGTCTACTGCAGGCGCATCATACTGTATCGTGACACCATGGGTCCGGTCACCGAGAAGGCCCTCTACCAGGTGGGACTCACCGGAAAAGACATATCCCGTCTTTTACCCCATCTCACCGGCCTGGCCCGCAGGAAGGGGCACAAGCCCACGGGAAAAATGAAATTCCGCCGCATATCCATGGCACAGAGAAGAACCCTCTTCCAGGATCTGCTCCAGAAGGGGGTACCCGCCCATACCTCCCTGCGCATATCAGAGATGGTACAGGGCTCCTCACGGAAAGACCTCAACCGGTATATATCCGGCCGGCATAACCTGTCACCCCGAATGAAAAAACACATAAGGGCCCTATGCCGTCACTACATGTCACCATAATTACGGCCCTGCTGATAATGGCATTACCGGTCGGGGTAAGGGGAACCCCTGCCTTCACGTTGAAAAGTGAATACAGGCACGACGCCCTTGATTACGGCAGCCGGTCATCGTGGTTTTTCAGGCAGAAGATGCTCTTTCAAAGCGGCAACACGTTAGCAGGAGCGGGCGTTACCAGGAGGGACACCCCCGCTGAATACTCCATAACGGGATGCGCGGTTTTTTCACCAGAACAGCCCTTTTGGACGGTTACCACCGGCCACTTTTACGCGAATTTCGGCACCGGCCTTCTTATCGGAAAGGGAAACAGCTTCAACCCCGATCCATTTTCATCCCGTCCGGTAACCCGGGGGGTGCGTGTATTTACCCCCTGTTTCAGCGGCAATCCCCTCTACGCCTTTCGCGGCATGGGGGTATCACTGCGTTACCCCGCACACAACGAGAAGGTAAGCGTCAACACCTTCCACTCCCTGCAGGAACGCTATACCACCTCCCCCATGCTGGAAGATGATGCCACCACCCAGTCACACAATTCCCTGCTTTCACGCAGCAGGCCCGATGGGAAATACACCCAGCCGGTAACCATCCGCACCACCGGGGCCTCGCTCTCACTGCGCCCCGGCAGCTACCTGCTGCTGCAGGGCAATTACTATGCCGCCGGTATCACCCATGACAAAAACCGCCACATGAACTGGCAACTGAAAGAAAACGATCACGGTTCTTCAGCCATCAGGCTTTTACGCGGGGCGGGATACTACGCCTGCTACCATGACGGCATGGTAACCGCCTTCATCGAACAATGCTGGAGCTTCAACCGGGTTTTAGAGAATCACAGGCCCCGTCAGCATCCATCATCCGGCCTGGTCACCGGCATGCGGTACCGGGGGGCTGTGCTCAGCATGGGTGCCGTATACAAGAAAACCGCCATATCCTATTTGGCCCCCCTGGGCAACGCCCTGGGATCACACAATCCCGAAGAGGTGTATACCATTGAATGCGCAATAAAGCCCCGCAGGTACCTTGAAACAGGTATAACACTGGATGACGAGAACAGCCTCTCCCCCTCCAGCTATTACGGTGAATTCCCCCACACCAGGCGCCAGTCATGGTTTTTCAACCTTGAAAAGAATATATTCAGCATAAATGGAACCGTTGCCCGTCGCAGCGCCTGTAAGAAAGGTATGGATGACACCAGCACCCGTGAAAAATTAAAGCTCACCATCGATCCCCCCCACCCCCTTTCCCTGTCGGCACGGCTTCTTTTTCAGCAGAAATCAAGCTCCGGCTACTCATACCTTGCAGGGGCCGAAGCCGCGTATGATAAATGGATGAACTGCAGTATCGACGCCGGACTTCTGTGGTTTTCCGCCCGGGGTGCCAACCCCCTCTACGCCACACTGCTGCAGCTGCCCGGCACCTCCATCCCCTTCATGTATATCAAGGGCAGGGGCCTCATGGGAGCCTGCCGCATTACCTTTTCCCGCGGCGTGATCAAAACCTGGCTGCGCCTCCTGTATCCCCTCTACCAGGAAAAGGACACCATAACCCCCATAATGGAATTCGCCCTCACCGCTGAATTCTAACAGTGGTGTGAAAGGATCAACGCAAAGAGAAAAAAATATTGTGTATTGACCGCATGATGTTGATATACTGTCCTGCACATGGAAGATAAGCGCATACAACAACTCAACGCACTCCTGCGGGGCTACAGCCCCATCGTGGTGGCGGTATCAGGGGGGGTGGATTCAAGCTTTCTTGCCCGGGTGGCCCACCAGGTCTGCGGGGACAGCATGCTGGCGGTGCACCTGGTATCAGAGTTTACCATCCCGGCAGAAACACGGTTTATTCGTGAATTTACTGCCCGCTACGCCATCCCATTCCATGAGATGAATGTGGAGGTACTGCACATCCCCGCAATCGTTGAGAATAATTCTCAGCGGTGTTATCACTGCAAGAAGGCCATGTTTACCGCCCTCAGTGCCGAAGCGGCACGCCTGGGATTTCCCACGGTTGCCGACGGGTCCACCCCCGATGATGACAACGACTACCGTCCCGGGGCCAGAGCCCTTCGTGAACTTGGTATAGTGTCCCCCCTCAGGGAAGCAGGATTTTCACGGGACATGATCGAAGAAGCACTGGGCCACATGGATATTCACATGCCGTCATTTTGTTCCAATTCATGCCTTGCCACCCGCGTCCCCTATAACACCCCCATCACCGCAAAAAACCTGGGGGCCATAGGCCATGCCGAAGACTTTCTTCAGCAAAAGGGATTTACCGGTGTGCGGGTACGAAATCATCATCCCCTGGCCCGCCTGGAACTGAACATTTCTGACGCGGCACGGCTGTTCTCCGATGACTCGTTACGCAATGAGATCGTCCGTGAATTGAAAACGGCCGGATTCTCGTATATCACCATTGACGCCGAGGGATTTCAGTCGGGAAGCATGAACAGAACCATACAGGAGGAAAGAAATAAATGAATGACCTGCTCATAGTATTTATAGTAAAAGACAATATCGGCATCCTGGAAGACAAAAAAGACCAGGTGCTTTCCATACATCACGACGCGGCACCGGTATTGCTCATTGATGACGGTTCAGCCGACGGGTCTGTAGAGATCATGGCAGAGCTGGAACCCGCCCATTGCATCATTCACGAAGAATCACTGGGATATGGTGCCGTGTTCATCAGCGCACTGGCCTATGCCCGTGACAACAATTACAGCAGCATGATGGTATTTCCCATCACCGCCCGCATAGACACAGATTTCATCGGGCAGATGTACAACAAGATGCTCACCACACCCATCGTTACCGGCAACAGGATGGAATCACATGAGGCCGCTGCTCATTTCAACGATTCACTCACCTATTACCGCAACCTTGCCGCCCAGTTGAACGAGATAACCGGCTACATGGTAGACGATCCATTCTCACCGGTGAAAGGTTTCGACCTTTCCATAATTCAGAATTTCGAGTTTCACGAGTTCGGTGAAGGATTCTTTATACAATTACTCATACAGGCCGCCCATCACGGGCTCACAATTTCAGAATTTCAATGCACCGTAGATGATATATCGGTAGCGAAAGAACTTGACATCCATCAGAATAACGATTTTTATTACAGGGAATTACTGATATCCGAGCAATACATGTACCCGGTAAACCGGCTGCACTGATCTACAAACTGGATATCTTCTAATCAATACAGGGAGAATCATGGGAACAGGTTACCAGTTACAACAGTTTTATACCGGTACACAGCGTAAATCATCACCTTTGGGCAGGGTATCCTTTCTGCTGGTAACGGCTGTTCTTTTCATATTCCTGTGGGGATGCGGCAGCATGGACAGCAGCACCCGCAATCCAAGGGCAACACTGCTTTTCTGCGGCGACCTCATGCTTGACTGGGGCGTAATGGAATCATGCGACAACCATGGATACGAATATCCCCTTGACCACGTGTCCTCATTGCTGAAAGACTTTGACTTTCGTTTCTGTAACCTGGAATGCGTCATAAGCGAAGATGCCACCCCCCGGCCCGGAAAAAAATACATATTCCGTGCTGCTCCACGATACCTGCGGGTGCTCACCGCTGCGGGCATAAGCGGGGTAACCATTGCCAACAATCATATCATGGATTACGGCGAAAAGGGACTCGTGGACACCACGGTACACCTTGACGCGCATAATATACTGCGCACCGGCGCCGGAACAGATGCCACAAACGCCTATCGTCCCCTGGTCACCAATATTCGTGGAATTCGACTGGCGGTGATGGGGCTCTGTGATCTGCAATATGAAGATGGCTACGCGGACAGTAAAACAGCCGGCATAGCCAGTGGAGATATCTCATCCATTGCACCTGTCCTGAAAAAATACAGGGACTGGAACGACATCATTGCCATATCAATTCACTGGGGTAATGAGTATTCCGACTTTCCCGAAAGAAGCCAGGTGAAACTGGCCCACCAGCTCATCGATGCCGGCGCTGACATCATCATCGGCCATCACCCCCACGTATACCAGGGTATTGAAATATACAAAAACAAGCCCATACTGTATTCACTGGGCAACTTTTTATTCGGCTCTACAAACGAAGACGTTCGAAATAATATTGTGGCGGGTTTTACCGTAGAAAAAAACGCGGTAAAAAAAATGGTCATATACTCCATACATGGCACCAATCATCAGAATAACCCCTTCAGGCCTGAACAACTCAAGGGGGAAAAGGCCGAAACGGTGCTCTCCCACCTGGTGGATATCTCAAAACCCCTGGGCAACGAATTTCCAGGCAGGGCCGAAATAAAGGGTGATGCCATCGTGTATGATTTTACCCTGTCTCCTGAAGGGCAGAAATAACCGCCGCACTGCTTTCTGCCATCGACCGGGCACAATATCCCCCCTCAAGAAGGGCAACCATTCTTCCAAGTGAATACTTACAGGCAATTTTTCTCAACATCATGGTGAAGGTATAAAACGAATCGGTAGTCAGGCGCAGTGAGGAAAGATCATCATCGCAATGCGCGTCAAATCCTGAAGATATGAGTATAAATTCAGGCTTGAACTGTTCAAGGGCGGGTAATACCTTTTCATCAAAGGCGTTCATGTAATCCCTGTTCCTGCTGGACGCCTCCATGGGTATATTCAACGTATATCCCCTGCCCAGGCCGGTGCCGGTTTCTATCTCATGGCCGGTACCCGGAAAAAAGGGATACTGGTGAAGGCTTATGTAGAGTACCGACGGGTCTTCTTCGAAAATCTGCTGGGTTCCGTTTCCATGATGGGCATCCCAGTCTATTATGGCCACCCGTCCAATACCGTGTACCAGCTGCAGGTACCTGGCAGCGATGGCAATATTGTTTACGAGGCAAAAACCCGATGAAGAATCAGACTCGGCATGATGTCCCGGGGGGCGTATGGCGCAAAAACCGTTTACGATCTCACCGCTGACAATATAATCACACATCTCCAGCACACCGCCAACAGCACGGCGTGCCACGTTAAAGGACTGCTCACACACCATGGTATCGAAATTATCAATACAGTGAAAACCAGCCACGCATTCTGCTTCTATACTTTCCACGTATCGCGGTGAATGCACGTAGCACAATTGTTCCCTTGATGCCTCCCTCGAGGATATGGACAAAAGGGAACCCGCCCGGGGTGCAGCAGACACGTATGTGTGCATCATCTCCAGCCGCTGTGAGCTCTCCGGATGAGAGTCACCCGTCTCATGAGCAAGAAAAAAAGGATCATACAGATACCCTGTACCGAACATGATACCCCCAGGCAAAAGGATTATGTGTAATCCATATTCCGTGATATATTATATATAAATATACACAAGCATATTTTATATGATAGTACAATATAATTGTATTACCATATAATTTTAATTTTGCTAAATATTACTTGAACATTCCAAAATTACTCCACGGCGTGGATAATGCTTTATACACCGGGTAATTATTATTTGACAAAATGATCACACGCTGTTCTCTTTAGAATCTTAAAATTTATACAGGATCTCCCAAAATAAAAAATGAATAAACCACTTATCGTACAAAGCGACAATACCCTGCTTTTAGAAGTAGACAATGCCCAATATGAAGATGCCAGGGACGCCATTGCACCCTTTGCCGAACTTGAAAAAAGTCCTGAACATATACACACCTACAGGATTACGGCCCTCTCCCTGTGGAATGCCGCATCTTCAGGTCTTTCAGTAAAGGACGTGTTTGCCCACCTGGCGGATTACAGCAGGTATGAAATACCCCAGACAGTGAAGGCAACCATTGAAGAACAGATGCAGCGTTACGGTATGCTGCAGCTGGTGAGAAAAGACGACACCCTGATTTTGTATTCAAAGGATCCAATACTTCTTCGCGAGATTGTCCATCAGAAGAGCATTCAAAGATACATTATCGCCCACCTGGACGAACAGTCAGTGCAGGTTGACCCCGGCCTGCGTGGTCATATCAAGCAGTCGTTGATCAAACTGGGTTTCCCGGTAGAAGACCTCGCGGGATATGATGAGGGTGACCCCTGTCCCCTCTCATTAAAGGATGTTCTTCCAAACGGTAAAGAGTTCACCATACGTGATTACCAGCAAAGCGCGGTAAAAGCATTTCACCGTGGTGGTGGCCCCGAAGGGGGTAACGGTGTTATCGTGCTCCCCTGCGGTGCGGGGAAAACCATCGTCGGTATAGGGGTTATGGATGTCCTTCAGACACAAACCCTCATACTTGTTACCAACACCGTGGCATTGCGGCAGTGGAAAGAGGAGCTTCTCGACAAGACAACCCTTACCGAAGACCAGATTGGGGAATACTCGGGATACATCAAGGAGATCAAACCCGTCACCATTGCAACCTACAGTATTCTCACCTACAGGAAGAAAAAAAACGAAAAATTCAAGC
Organism: uncultured Leptospiraceae bacterium; assembly: GCA_964629365.1. GTDB lineage: Bacteria > Spirochaetota > UBA4802 > UBA4802 > UB4802 > M55B154. The sequence continues at coordinate 3,148 of CAZVRB010000099.1, read as the reverse complement.
ATTTCGAGGTATTCAGCTCCAATAACTGGGGGCTTATCATATATGACGAAGTACACCTGCTGCCGGCCCCCGTGTTCAGAATGACATCCGAGATCCAGTCAAAGAGAAGGCTGGGGCTTACGGCCACCCTTATCCGCGAAGACGGCCTTGAAAAAGACGTGTTCAGCCTGATCGGGCCGAAGAAATTTGACATGCCCTGGAAAATCCTTGAAGAATCCAACTGGATAGCCCAGGCGGTATGCAGCGAGGTACGGATACTTCTGCCCGATGAAGTCAGGTACAGGTATTCAACCGCCGGCGACAGGGACAAATTCCGCATCGCCTCAGAAAATTACAGGAAAATGGAGTACATACAGTATCTCCTGGATTATCACAGCGGGGCACGAATTTTGATCATAGGCCAGTACATCGATCAGCTCAACATGCTTGCAAAACAATTCAAGTATCCCCTTATTACCGGCAGCACACCCATATCCGAGCGTGAGACCCTGTACGGCCAGTTTCGTACCGGTGAGGTTGACGTTCTCATTGTCTCCAAGGTGGCCAACTTTTCAATTGATCTTCCCGATGCCAACGTGGCCATACAGGTATCCGGAACTTTCGGCTCACGCCAGGAGGAAGCCCAGCGGCTGGGAAGAATTCTTCGTCCCAAGGAGGGAGAAAACAAGGCGCATTTTTATACATTGATAACATCGAATTCTGTGGAAGAACAGTTCGCCCATAACCGCCAGCTGTTTTTAACGGAACAGGGATATACATACATAATACTGAACGAGGAAATGTTCCATGATTATTTCAAGAATACCAGTGGTCCTGCCTGTTAAATATCTAATCGCCGTAATACTTGTGCTGTTTTTCACCAGTTCTGTTGCCGATGAGCAGGTAGCAATAGAAATCTCGTGGACACCCGAAAACATCCGTGTCACCCATATCACCAGGTCATCAGCCGGTACACATTACCTTGCCACCTACGCCCACGGCCTCTTCAAAAAAGAACCATCCGGCAAAAAATGGAAGAATATTTCAAGTGCTGACTGGAACACCCGTTCAATATATAACAAAACTGCCGGGTTGAGAAAAATATCTTCCTTCACCGTAAGCAGTTCCAATCCGGATCTACTGGCCTGCGCCACCAAGCATACACTCTACCGGTCATACAATGGGGGGACGTCATGGAAAAAGGTTTCCATGCGTGGTCTGCCCTCAAACGTGTATATCACCTCCCTGGCCCTGTCAGGGAAAACCCTGGTTGTTGGCACCTCTTTCAAGGGGGTGTTCGTCCAGTCCGGCAATACCTTCATTTCCCGTTCAAGCGGTCTTCCTTTTGAGCCGTATTCACGTTCATTGTCCTTTTTTGAAGAAATCGGCACACTCCATGCCAGTGGTAATGAGCTGTTTGCCGGCACCTTCTTTACCGGTCATCTATATGTATCAAAAAACGGGGGACGTACATGGTCACAGGTAGATGTTCCGTGGAAATACACCGCGTATAACGGCATCTATGATATTCACGCGTCTGCCGACGGCATACTTGTTGCCGCGAGAGAGGGAATCTATTTCTTCAACAGGGGCCCAAAGACCTGGACACGGTTGCACGTCCCCGGTAATCTCCGTTATACTGCCGCAGCCCCTTTTGGACAGTATGTACACCATAAGCCCTCAAGATTACGCGTGTTTCACAGCAACATGGTCAACAGCACCCGCAATACAGGAGACAAGATCAATCACACCCGGGCATTATACGCCGGGCCGCCAACTTCCCAGAAGAGGATGACCAGGATAGTTCGCACGTTGAAAAAGACCAACCTCAATGCCGTTGTTATCGACATAAAGGATGATGTAGGCAACATATACGCCCCGGTAAACAATTCAGCGGTCACAGACACAAAAGCCCGAAGAAAAGGGCTGTCCATCATTAAACTGAATGAGTATTTTCATAAAAACGGCATCTATACCATAGCACGTATGGTCGTGTTCAAGGACAGAAATCTCTACAGGGCATATAACAATAAATATTCCATCTGGAACAGGAAAACCGGTACAGCATGGAAGGGTATCAAGGGGGAATACTGGGTTGACCCCTATTCATCCTTCGTACAGAAATATAATATCGATATAGCACAACAGGTTTCCAAAATGGGGTTTGACGAGATCCAGTTCGACTACATACGATTTCCCGTGGACGGCCCCACCCATCTGTGTACCTATCGTTTTCGCCCCGACGCTGCCATGTATAAATCAGAAATACTGATGGACTACCTTCAGAAAGCCAAATCTGTCATAGATACCCCCATCTCGGTTGACGTATACGGGTTCAATGGCTGGTATCACTTCGGCAACTGGATTGGACAGGACGTGGAAGCCTTTTCCCACATCGTTGATATAATATGCCCCATGGTGTATCCATCTCATTTCGGGAACAGGTTCCTCATGAAGGGGCCGCGGTCAGAAAGGCCATATCGTATTGTTCATGCCAGCGGAATCCGGGCATCGATGCTGTCAGGGAAGGCCCATATCAGGCCCTATATACAGGCATTCAGAATGATGTCACCCACCTGGGGCACTGAATATATTACCTCGCAGATACAGGCATCAATAGACAGCAAATGCGAAGGGTATACCTTCTGGCATGCTGCCGGTGAGTACTCAATAATCGAAAAGGCGTTGAAGCCTTAAAGAATCACCCCCCGGGTGCCGATAATCCTTTTATGAGAATATCAAGCGGATTATCTGAATTCACCATACCGGCACACCTTAAAGCCAGGCAGGCTGAAAAGATGTACGTGTGGCCGGTATACGGTGAAGGAAAAATAAACAAAATTCATGGCGTTACCCGCAGAATGTCCAATGACATTACCTACGCCAAGCCCACACCTGAAGACCACGTCAAGCTTCTTGGTTTGAAAGAAAGCCGTGAAGCACTTTATTCATCAAGCGGCAGCTTTAATTCAAAGCTCACAACACACGTCAAGCCCGGTTCATTCTTCGAGGCATTCGCGTAGATTGCATAGTATCCATAATACACACAGTCAACTGACCTGACACCCTGTCAATGTGCCATAAAAAAATAACACTCATTCCGGAATTTTGGGGAAACCATCATAATTTATTTTATGTCTATAAATCATTATTAACAATCCAAAAAAGT
>CAZVRB010000098.1:0-13370 GCA_964629365.1 uncultured Leptospiraceae bacterium | reverse complement strand
ATATGTCCGCCATGTTTCCTGATTATTGAATAACTGGTGGTCAGGCCCAGTCCCGATCCCTGTTCCTTCCTGCTGAAATAAGGATCAAATACCTTCTGAACATCATCAGGCTGAATGCCATGCCCCTCGTCGGTAATGGCGATACGGACGTACTGTCCCGCCGGTATTACTCCCTCAATATCAGGTACCGAGATATTTTCGGCTACCACGTCTATATAGCCGCCATCAGGCATAGAATCTGCCGCGTTTATTATAATGTTGCTGATCACCTGGCTGATCTGCCCCTCATCAACATCAACATGCGAAAGATTTCCGGTAATGTGAACCTGTGGCTTGATGTTTGATCCACTTAGAGTAAACTGCACGGTTTCCTGTAAGATATTGTCAATCGTGGTGGTTTTTTTTATGGGTGCACCACCCCTCGCGAATGTCAATAATTGCTGTGTAAGGTCTTTTGCCCGTAATACTGCTTTTTCCGCGTCTCCAAGAAGGGAATACGACCTGCTTGATTCATCCATTGTAAGCCTGGCAAGTTCAATATTACCTATAATTGCGGTTAAGATATTGTTGAAATCATGGGCGATACCACCTGCCAGGATACCAAGGGATTCAATGTTCCTGGCTTTCATGAGCTCTCTCTCCATCATAATCTTTTCGGTAATATCCCGAAAGGCCACTACTGTTCCGGTAGTAGCAAGCTGCTCACCGATGGGGGCAATACTGTATTCAATGAGTTTTCGCGTTCCATCGCCGTGTATAAAAAAGGTGTTCTCTGTGCTTTCAAGTGTGGAATGAAGTTGCAGCGCCCGCTTTACCGGTGAGGCATCTGTATAGCTGATATCCGGTTCTTCAACGGTGAAGACCCGGTCAACATCAAGCCCCGCTGCCTGGTCTATGGTCCACCCGGTTATATCCTGTGCCACCATGTTCATGAGGATAATGTTTCCATGATTGTCCGTGGTAATTACCCCGTCATCAATGTTGTTGAGGGTGGTAAACAGTCTCTCTTTTTCTTCCGCCAGTGCCTGCTCGGCCTGGCGCCTTTCCCTGATTTCGTTTTCCCGCTGATGCAGTGTCATCTCAAGTTCTTCGGCATGCTGTTGTATCAATACCTGGCGTTCCCGGTAGAAATTGATTCGCTGTCTTATCTCTTCAGGAGGAACCCGCAGCATGCTCAGCATTTCTGAGTATATCCTTGAGATAGCATCGGATTCCTTTCTGCTGAATATTGGGGCAGCGCTCAATGCCTTGTGCGCAACGGCTGTCCCAATAGATCCGGCAAGCATGCGTTCCACCCTGTTAATGAATTCCGAAAGCATTACAACACTGATGGATTCACTTTCATGAATCCGCAATTCCCTGCATGTATCGATGATTATTCTTTCTGATCTCTTTTCTGAGAGGTATCGATTAAGAACATCCGAGATCAGCGGTATCTTTTCAGACAGTTTTATTTCCTTTTCCAGGTGTATCTCTTCATGTGGGGTGAACTCTTCGTGCACAAGGTGCACAATGTTATACGCGTTCTGTGCCATCTCCCGGTTGCCGGTGTGAAAGAGGGACCCGAATACATATAAACCGATATTGAACAACATTGTCCAGAATACCGCGTGCGAAACCGGGTCAAGACCATTCAGGCCGAACAGGGCTTCAGGTTTGAGAAATTCAATGCCGAAAGGTCCGCCGGTGAGGATACCTGGTGAAAACACGCCACTCTTAATAAAGGCGGGTAATACCAGTGTATAAAACCAGGTGACAATTCCGGATGACATTCCCAGCATGGCTCCCCGCTTGTTCCCGTTTTCCCAGAACAGTCCGCCAATGGCGGCAGGGGTATATTGTAAAGCCGCAACGAAAGAGATAACCCCTATGTTGATAAGCATAAAAAAATCACCGATTACTGATTCAAGGAGGAAGGCTGCAAAAATGACAAGTGATACGGTAATCCACCTGTATTGCAGCAGGTATCTTCTCAGAAAACCCAGTGAAGGTGTCCACTCAAGTAAAGGAAGCACCAGGTGGTTTGTTACCATGGTTGCCAGTGTCATCGAACTAATCATTATCATACCGATGCCTGCTGAACAGCCGCCGATAAAAACCAGCAGGGTTAAAAAATTCGAACCTCCCACCTGGGGGATGAGCAGCACAAAAGAATCAGCTTTTTCCAGTGGTAAGCCGGAAACAAGACCGCCCCATGCGATGGGGAACACAAACAGGTTAAGTGCTATAACGTACAATGGAATGATCCACATGGCCGTTTTGATATGTGAGTCATCAGCATTTTCAACAACACTCACATGAAACTGGCGGGGCAGAAAGAGTATGGCATTTGCCGCAAGCAGCATATATACAAACCAGGTGAAATAAGAATCGATCATTACAGGTTCATGTGCGGTCTGTATAGTATCCGGGAGCGATGCTAAAATAGATGAATAGTTATCAAATCCTCCAAGCAGAAAAAAATACGCGAATACTCCCAGGGCCAGGAAAGCCGTAAGCTTCACTACTGATTCGATAACAAGTGCCATTATCATGCCCTTATGCTGTTCGGTGGGATCAAGTCTACGGACGCCTATGATAATAGTGAATACTATTATCATTAACACGATGATGAAGTTCCTGGAATGGCTGATATTCAGCGATAGTGATCCGGGAATGATGGTGGCATCAAAGGAGGTGAAAATAGCTTTTAACTGCAGTACAATGTACGGTATCACAATCAGCATTGCCGCAATAGTGACAACTCCCGCAATCCTGTGAGACCTTCCGTATCTCAATGATAAGAAATCGGCTATGCTGGTAATCCTGTATTGCTGTTTCAATAAAACGATTCTTCTCAGTAGTATCCACCATAGTATGGGGGAAAGGGCAGCTCCTACCTGGAATGCCAGAAAATATATGTTGCCCGTGGCGGCTTTACCAACATTGCCATAAAAGGTCCACGCGGTAAAAAGAACTGTAAAAGATAAGGCATACGAAAGTGGATTGTTAACCAGCTTTTGTCCGATGGTTTTCTTTCTTTCGATAAACAACGCGCTGACAAAAAGAAATGCCAGGTATAAGAAGAAAACAAGAAATATACTTCCAGAAGAGAACATATTGATTTACACTTGTCCATTCATATACGTTTCATCCCCACGAAGTTACATATGGTGATGAGAAGCACAACAGTGAAAATATAGATTAAAGAAAACATAAGGCTGATATTAAAATAAATTGTAACAAGCGGCCAGTTGAGGAACAGTAAAAACAGAAGGAACAGAAAGAGCGTTCCGGATTTATGGTTGAATAAATTTTTCATCCCATGCATGAAAACCCCGCTGGAGTATGGCCTGTAAAGATTATGGTTATTTGCTCGTATCCGTAAATATAAAACACTTCATTTCATGAATCAAGAACTATTCACCGGCATCGTGGTTCTGATATCAAAAACCATCTCGCATAATCAGAATAATAATCCAGCATCTGCTCCCCGCCTTCGGCGGGGAGCAGATGCTTCAATTCCTTTTCATTATGAAACAAATGATCAATATTTTTGTCATAGCTGAGTAGTCACGAAATATTAAAATAAAAAAATCTTGATCTTTTTAAATTTACTGTTATATGTTTTAGTGCCTATGAGATTGTGCCCATGTACGTCGAGTGAAAGCAGCAAAGGAGAGGATATGGCAAAGGTACTGGTTACAGGAGCCACCGGGTTCATAGGCGGTCACCTGGTGGACGCAAACCTTGCGGTGAAAAATACTGTCAGGGCTTTCGTGTTGCCCGATGACCCGGGCGCTGAAACCCTTCGGGCGAAAGGGGTAGAAGTGGTACAAGGTGATATACGGGACCCCGATGCCGTTGAAGGGGCTGTTGATGGCATGGATATCGTCTTTCACTGCGCGGCGGTTGTTACCGACTGGGCTCCAGACAGGTTGTTTCTGGAAGTAATAGTAGGTGGAACCGAAAACGTGTGCAGTGCTTCCCTGAAACACAGGGTGAAACGCCTGGTGGATATAAGTACTAATGACGTGTTTGGTATAGACGAGAAGAACGTAATGGACGAAAGTTTTCCCCTGCGGCCATGGAATGAACCATATCCCGACTACAAGATACAGGCCGAAAAGGTGTCATGGGAGTATTATGAAAAAGGACTCCCTGTTACAATGGTATATCCATGCTGGGTATATGGGGAAGGTGACCAGACATTCGTCCCTCTTTTGGCTGATGCGATCATAAATGGTGAAATGGTATTCTGGCGAAAAGACGTACTGGTGTGGCCCACCTACATAGAAAACCTTGTAGATCTTCTCATGACTATCGCGGTTGATGATCGGGCGGTTGGAAACGGTTACCTGGTACACGATGGCAGGTCAACCACCCTGCAAAAATTTTGCGCTGGAATCGCCGAAGCCCTTGATGTCAAACCCGCAAAGATGAGGATACCTTACCCGGTTGCCTACGCCGCGTCCTGGGTGATGGAGCTAACCTGGAAGCTGTTGCGTAAGGAAACCCGTCCCCTGCTTACCACGTACACGGTAAAAAACCTGGGATCACGTTTCAGGTTCAGCATAGATAAAGCAAATAGGGAGTTAAGCTGGACCCCAAAGGTATCATACGAGGAAGGCTTCGAAAAAACCATGCAATGGCTGAAAACACTTGACCTTGAGGTGTTAAAACAAAAGTAATAGTTAAATAGAACCACAGGGGCACAGAGACACAGGGAGATGAGTGACGGGTGACGAGTGACGAGTAACGGGTTAAGTCCAATTTTAAGATGTCCGCGTCGTTCTTGTAAAACGACATTCATGGCCAGGAAAAGTCTGATCATCCATTAAACTCGTCACCCATATTTCTGTACCTCTGTGCCCCTGTGGTGAAAAAAAAATTGGAGATACTTATGAGAAATTTTAGAGGCAAGACGGCGTTTGTAACGGGTGGTTCCAGTGGTATCGGTCTTTCCGCGGCCAGGCTCCTGGCTTCAGAGGGTATGAATATTGTAATATTTGCCAGGACTAAAAAGACACTTGAAGAAGCCGTGAAGGAAATAGAGTCTACGAAAAAGCATGCCCCGCAGAAGGTGGCCTTTTACCAGTTAGACGTGACAGATCCCGCGGTAGTGAAGCGGGTGATGAAAAGAGCGGTGAACGAGTATGGCGCCCCGGAGCTGCTTATCAATTGTGCGGGCCGGGCTTACCCGTATATTTTCGAAGAGATCAGTTTTAAGCGGTTTGATGAAACCATGAAAGTCAACATGTATGGCATCTGGAACGTGTGCAGTGAGATGGTTCCATATATGAAAGAGAAGGGGGGTACTATTGTGAACACCTCCTCCATGTGCGGTTTTATTGGTGTGTTTGGGTATACCGATTATAGCGCTTCCAAGTATGCGGTAGTGGGTTTCTCTGAGGCGCTTCGAAGCGAGATGAAACAGCATAATATTGATGTGCTGGTGCTCTGTCCCCCAGATACTGATACGCCTGGTTACCAGGTTGAGAATACTACCAAGCCAGAAGAGACCAAACGCATCTCGCAGGCCGCGAAGGTTATGACCTCTGATGAAGTGGCGATTGGCCTGGTAAGCGGTATAAAGAAAAGAAAATTCATGATCATTCCCGGCTTTGACGGAAAATTGTCATTTATCGTGAAACGCCTCTTTCCCTGGCTGGTTGAGATGATAATGGACAGTGATATAAAGAAGGTACAAAAAGGAGAATAACCATGGCCCGCAACCTTGCCGGCAAAGTGGCCCTCATCACGGGGGCGGCCGGGGGTATCGGAAGTGCCATTGCTGAACTGTTCGACGCGAAGGGGATACGCCTGGCGCTTACGGACATTGACGTAACACAACTCAAAAAGCATGCCGGTAAATACCTGCAAGAGCCTTTTGTCGGGAAATGTGATATAACTTCCCGAAAGGATATCATTGCCATCGTTGAAAAGGTAAAAGACCATTTTGGTCATATAGATATCCTGGTGAACAATGCCGGGATCATCATTCCCTCACTCTACGAGGATGCTGAATATGATGACATTGATGAACAGGTTGCGGTAAACCTGCTGGGCCCCATGTACATGACCAGGGCGGTGCTGCCTGTTATGAAGGACGGGGAGGGTGGTGCCATCATCACCGTGTCTTCCCTGGCGGGAATTGTCCCCGAAACCCGCAGCGGGGTATATGCCGCCACAAAGTTTGCCCTGAGGGGATTCAACCTTACCATTAACATTGAGCTGAAAGAGCGGGGCATTTTTGCCGGTGCCGTGTTTCCAGACTCGGTGAACACCCCCATGCTGCGCTACGAGGCGACCCACGGCGGCTCACCCCTGACATTCCTTGGTCCGCCCCAGCAGCCGGAGCAGGTGGCTGTCGCCGTCTACCGTGCAATAGCCAAAAAGAAGATAGAGTCGTACGTGCCGTATTCCACCGCCTTTTTCTCGAAGATCCTTGCCTGTATGCCGTGGATATTTCCACCGGTTTGGAGGATGCTTGAGAGATCCGGTGAAAAGAAGAAGAAAAAATTTCAGGAAAGACTGGAAAAGGAGGACGCGCTGTGAGTTCAACATATCCTGGTAAATCTGTTCCAATTCTTGCAATTATTACCGCCGTGGGCATATTGCTTTTCTGGCTTGGGTTTTTCACCATAGGCATGGCACCGGATAACCCGCCGCCATGTTATTTTGCCTACGAGCATGCCTTTCCCCTGCCTGATATCGTGATGGCATTCGTCATGATCGCCGCCGGCTATCTTATGCTGAAGAAAATCCAGGTGGGGCAGTCCCTCATGCTGGCAGCCGCTGGGGCACTGACATTTCTTGGCCTGCTTGATTTCAGCTTCAATCTGCAGAACGGCATCTATGCCATTTCAACGATGGACATGATACTGAACGGGTTCATCAATACATGGTGCGTACTTTTCGGGGCCTTCATGATAGGGAAGCTGAAGTAGGGGTAATTTGATACGTCTGGTGAACCAGAAAGGTTATATGGGTTTGCCAGGCCTGGAAGTTCTCAGGCAACCCGTAATTCGATACCTTCTATTTTCGCACTTTCAATAACTGGTGATCCGGTGTCCGTGTTGAAACGTTTTTCTCCAACCGGGATCGGTTCGATCCTGTAATCTGCCACCCTGGTCAGTTTCCATAATAGACCATAGTAGCTTTCATCGTTTTTGTCGAATTCAGGTGAAACGATCAGTATATCGATATCGCTGGTTTCACTGTAATCCCCACGTGCGAAACTACCGAAAAGTATGGCTTTCGTTACAGGGATGCCGTTTTCACAGAGGGCTACAATATATTTCTTAGCAAGATTTAAAGCGTCTTCTTTAACCATTCCAGCTCCTCTTTCGTTCTGGATAAATACCCGGCAATTTTACCTTTATCTTCTTCTCGGACAGAATGTTCAGGATATCTTCCCTCAATCTGGTATTTCATTAAAATCCCGTAAAATGTTTCCCTGTCCTGGTTCAGTTCAATTCCTGCTTTTTCTGCCAGCATAAATAAATTGTGACTTTTGGGAGCAAGATTTTCTGTTGATTGAACAAATATGGCTTTCAGTATTTTTTCAATTGATAAATGGCAGAAAAACATGCCCTCTGGTAGCTTATTCTTTTGTATTAATATTTCTGCTGTTTCGATATCCGATTGAGATCCTTCCAGCCAGTAATTTATCTGTTTTTGCAGGTCCATACCTGATATTTTATATAAATTATAATAAAGTCAAGCAGGATTACTGAAAGGTGTGGAAATTCATCAACACATGGAGCGTACTTTTACGGGGCCTTCATGATAGGGAAGCTGAAGCAGGGCGGTTTACAACCGCCACCAGGGGACGATGGTGATATCTTCTTTTTTACCAATAGTGTCCTTTCCATTATAGACTACCAGGCCCTTTTCCATGGTATTTCCCGGGAGGTCTTTCCAGTATTGAAGGGTAGAGGTAAAGTCCCTGGAATAGGTTTTTGCTGACTTGATCTCGATGGGAACGGGTTTTTCACCTGTATCAAATACGCAGTCTATTTCCTTTCCAGTGCGGTCACGCCAGTAATATAATGGGGGCCTCTCACCCATATGCTGTATTCTGCGAAACATGTTGCCGATCACAAAGGTTTCAAACAGGCTGCCATACAGTGGATGGGTGATGAGCATGTCCCTGTTCCGTATGGAAAGCAGGTAACAGGCAATGCCGGTATCGATAAAGTACAGCTTGGGGTTCTTAAGAATACGCTTTGAAAAATTCCGGTGATAGGGCTGCAAGAGAAAAACAATACCGCTTGTTTCCAGGAGGGATAACCATCTCTTCACCGTTGGCTGTGATACACCTGTTTCACCCGAAATGGAGGCAAAGTTGAGTATCTGCCCGGTGCGCGAGGCACATACCTGGATAAAGTTTTCGAACATTTTGAGGTTCTCAACATTAACAAGTGAACGGATATCACGTTCGATGTAGGTGAGAATATAATTTTCGATCCACTTACGTGCGTCCAGTTTCTTGTCGTGTATACGTGGATACATGCCTGAGAAAATAAGATCTGCCGCCTCTGTTGACGGTTCGCCGTGTTTTTTCTCCGCATTTATTGTGATCACATCATAGGGCTCCTTGTCCATTCCCTGTAAAAAAAGCTCGTTGGTGGTAAAGGGATACAGTGAAAAAATGATAATTCTGCCGGCAAGGCTCTGTGATATCTGCTCCATCATGAGAAACTGCTGGGAGCCCGTAACAACGTAACGGCCGGGATCATCATTCATGTCCACCTTTTCCTGCAGGTATGAGAAAAGACCGGGAGCCCTCTGTATCTCGTCGATGATGAGGCGATCTCCGAAATCTTCAAGGAATGTTCGAGGATCTTCTTCAGCCAGCTGCCGCATGTCGAGGTTTTCAAGCGAAAGGTATCGGTGATCAGGGAAAAGATGCCGGGCAAGCGTGGTTTTCCCACTCTGGCGTGGACCCACTATGCCGATAACCGGGTACTGTGAGGCGTATTTTCTCACCGGTATTTCAAGGTTTCGAGGTATCATGTTGACAAATATAACATTGGATATTACATTTGTCAACATGATTATTACTGCACAGCATATATCCCCCCGCCGTGTCGCCGTGCCGCTGTGCGAAATAAATGTTGAGCATCTTGCCATTTTTCATTCCCGGGAACTTGGAAAGAGTGAAAAAATTCTTGTATAAAATATGAATAACTGGTTCTATCTCTTTGAATACATGATAAGAGATATTATAATATTATTATTTACGGGTGCACCATGAAAAAAAGAAAACAGCAGGTAATAGATCCGCATTTTCAGAGAAGGTCGGCTTCCGGGATGACGGCATTCTTCATGCTGGCCTTTACTATTATTATAATCCTGGTTGGGGTGAACTCCTACCATCACAATCAGCAGCTTGGCGCCATAGCGGAAAGCCAGAAAGAGATCGTAGCTGTTCAGCAGGATATTATCAAGGCCGTTGATGTGTTCTCGAAGAACCATTCACAGCAGCAGCTGCAGGTTGCCACCGGCCTTATCAAGAAAGACCTCACCAGCAACATCGAAAAAATGGACAGCCATATACAGTCATTTATGCATCTTTCCGAATACAACACCCTCCTGATCGTGGTAATCCTTGTGTTTACCATGTTCCAGGGATTTATACTTTATCGCATGATGATACGAAGAACACATCGCATATCCGGCCCAATTTACAGGCTTACCCAGTATACGCAGGATATTATTGATGGGAATTACCCCGAAGTGCGACCCCTGCGAGAAGACGACGAGTTACAGGATTATTTTCAGCTTTTCTCAGAGATGATCGAGGTGTTGAAAGAAAGAGAAGAAGAAAAGTAGCGCTTAGAATTTAACGTGAACATTGGGGCGTAAAAGAAAGTTCCATCTCTCGTCAATTCGTTCTTCAAGGGATCCTGAATAACCGCTTCCCAGTGTTTTCAGGGCACCTATTGAGAAGGCGAAGGTAACCTTACCCGATCCGATGGGGAATTTTTTGCCCAGAAGAAAGAGATACCTTGTAACTTTAAACTCTCTCTCCCTGCTCAGGCTGCAGTCTACCCGGAATTCCTGTTCACTGTTGTGAAAAATGAACTTCCACAGGAAATTCCGGTTATAATCGATAAAATCAATCCGGTCTCTTTTGATGGAAAGATACACGGCATTCTTGATCTCACTGTTGTTATGAGCTTTAACCCCGATAGCGTAGCTCCAGCTGATGTTTCGTTCATCCCGAATGCTGTCCCCCTTGATCTTGATCTCCGACTCAACCCAGTTGTCCTCTACCATTATATTATCCACGATATGCCGGTTGCCATAGCTTAGAAGAAAGCCGCTGTATCCCTTGCCAACCACCTTGTCCTCCGGCGAAACAAAATTGGTTACGTTACCCAGAAAAATTGAACCCGCCCAGGGTTCGGGAAAACCAGCGGTGATGGCCTTGACGGCGTAGATGTTATCAGACACCCGGGAGTCCTCGTAGAAGTTTTCATGGTTTTTTCTGATATACACCCCGGCAATAGGCAGTGGGTAGATACTTGCTTCAAACAGGATAAACCTGGGGCGGTACAGGTCTTTCAGCATGTTGAGGTAGATATACCCCTCCTGCTGAAACAACTTGCGGGGAACCGGCTGCGTGGTAAAGCCGTAAATGTATTCCACGTTAGAATAGTATGGATCAAGCTCAAGCACCGCTTCGTGCCGCCCCGCCTCGTCAAGCTGCCAGTTCCACATGGCAGCTGTTGCCGGCTGGATCATCATAAACACCGCAAACATTGCGGGCAGGGCCGTTTTTATCAGCCGGTAAAGTTGACAGATCATATCCTTTTCGTGCGTTATATCGATCAGTATACCGGATGACATTACATCCGGGGAATTAAGGATTGCATGTATGGGAGGGGTTGTCTATAAAAATATCATTATAAATACGGGTAAGTTAATAATGATACTTGTTATGCATATAACAGTTTTCGTTTCTTTGGTTCAGGAACCGGGTCGCCGAATTCTGTTGCTGTTTCAATCCATAATTGAATAGCTTTTTTAACATTTCCCAACGCAGTCTCTTCGTTTTCACCATGAGCCATGCATCCTGGCAGTTCAGGGACCTCTGCGATAAAAACCTTATCCTCTTCACTCCAGTATATGATTATTTCGTATTTATACATTTACAGTTCACCTCCAAGTTTATACTTCAATATGAGGTTTCGTACCTGTTTGACCTGGTAAGCCTTTGCCTTGTTACCATCACTCTGAAGATTAATTTTTTCTTCAATTCCTTCTTTCCTGAAAATATGATGGCTGCCACTAATCCTCTCATCAAAACTCCAATATCGCAGAAGGTTACACAGGTCATTAAAATCAATATTATTATCAGAATTCCCTTTTAGAATTTTTAAAACCAACTTTTCATGTTTACCCATGCTAGACCTTAACAATAGAATAATAAAATCGATAAAGAATGTCTAATAAATAGTATTGTAGCATAAATGTATGTCAATTAAGTATTTTTATTAATCCAAGCTCAAATGTTGCAAACCGCCCCGTATTGTTTTTCTCGAAGAACATGGTGTAGCCCGGCCTGAGAAAGAGCTTCAGTGAATTCGCAAGCCCGTATCGTACCCGCATACCCCCGCCAACTGCAAAATCGGTGAAGTAGTCGGTGGTATAAGAGTATTCCCCGGCAGCGTCCTTCCCGTCATTGTCGCCGTTAATGACGTGTACCAGCACCCCCGCACCCGCCTCGGGGATAAGAGTGAACCCGGCGGGCAGGGTAACCTCGTATCCGGCGTAGAGCATTCCCTGCAGCGCGTAAATTGACTGCACCCACTCCTGCTCAGGGTTAAGGGCATACACCCCCAGGTGGGCATTCAAACGTATATTGCTGGCGGACGTGAAAGCCAGGCATGTACCAGCGGTTGCTCCATAGCCTGTTCCCGCCATGTCAGCAAAGGTACCTGCCGGCATCATCATGCTGCCTGCCAGGGTGATGCCGGAGCAGCGCACAAGCGGGGTGGTGTCAACACCCGGCTTTTCTTCCTGTACAGGTTTCTCTTCCGGCAGGTCTGCTTTCACCGGCTTCTCCTTGACGGGTGCAGGCATCAGGCCTTCAAATTTCTTGATGATCTCATCAGCACTTTTTCGCGCGAGTGCCCGTATACCTGCCGTTGACCGGGTGCTTTTTCTGAATGAATACAGTGACTTGCCGCTTTGGGTGTCAACAACACCCACTGAAAGTACGTAATAGGTGACTTCCTGTTTGCGGTACAGGTAGCGTGACTCCTTTTCCCCGGTGGTGACGGTGCGTGTGCCCGTTCTCACCGTGCCGAATACCACGTAGCGGGCACCTGAAGCGCTCCCTGCCTTCACTGCACAGTCTGCGCTGCCGCAGGGGTCAGAGCCTCTCTTCTTTTCAGCAGCCAGTATAAAGCCTTCATTCGACTTCAGCCTGTTTCGTATGATGGTGGCTGCCGTATTTCCCTGTTTCTGTGCGCAGTCGATGCACTTGAAAGGGGTTACCAGCCACGAATGCTCCCGCACTGTATCCTGTTCACTTGCCTGCAGCCATGCTGGTATGATGCACAGCATAATGATGAAATAAGTTAAATATCCATTTGTTTTCATGTCCACAGCACCCGCTTTTTTTGGTCAGCATGACACAAGAGAAATGTGTTCACAAGCTTTTTTTTGTTGATGAATAAAGTATGATACTGTACGATGTCGAAACAGTTGTTCAATATAGATAGGTAACAGGAATTGTGTATGTGTACCATGGAAAAGTGGTTTTATGCCGTGAACGGCTTACTTCTCCTTTTTGTTCTGTTCTTCGTTGTTTCATGTTCTGATATGATGGATTCTTATGGCCCGACCGGGCAGGAAGAAGAGGTTGTGCGTACTACTGCTGATGTTTGGATACAAGTGGATAATACCGGGTTCCCGGTTGGTGAGTATATTTATGGTGTTTCCTACGGTAATGGAAGGTTTGTTGCTTTTGGTTACGATAAGATTGCGTATAGTGATAATGGCAGGGAGTGGACCCATACATCAGAACCGTGGTTTGCTGGTACAGGTTCTATGTTTGCAGATGCTGCGTATGGTGATGGAGTTTGGATCATAGTTGCTGCCGGAGGTCCCCTTAACAATTCAAGACTTGGTAGAAGCGTGGATAATGCAGTTTCATGGTCAGAAATTAACGATCACCACTTTGATAGCAGTATTTATGGTGTCATATATAGTAATGGAAGATTTGTTGCTGTTGGTTATAATGGCATAATAGAGTATAGTGATGACAGGGGTTTGACTTGGAATCCGGCTACAGTACCGGCTAGCGCAAATGATGAACTTTTTGAAGTAATTGCTTATGGTAATGGAGTTTATCTGGTGAACAGTAGGTACTC
>CAZVRB010000097.1:0-13452 GCA_964629365.1 uncultured Leptospiraceae bacterium | reverse complement strand
CCTCACCCCAAGTGATTTTCCCAAGACACCCATGGTTCCAGGCACGGGCCTCACCCTGGGTAACCGTATGACACAATTCCGTCTTGATCCCAATCACCCTGCCGCACTTGTTCCGGATAAACGCCCCCGGATCACCCCCAACGCGTCCATGGTGATGAAGGACGGGAAATTTTTCATGACCTTCGGCACCCCCGGTGGTGACATGCAGACACAGGCCCAGGTGCAGGTATTCTTGAACCTGGTGGTATGGGGTATGAATATTCAGGACGCCATCGATGAGCCCCGATTCAGGTCGCTGAATTTTCCGGGTTCATTCTCTCCCCATCCTTACGTACCCGGCACCATCGTGCTTGAGCAGCCACTATATGGCAAGCATGCCGACGCCATGGATAAGATGGGATACACTGTAGAAGAAGGCAAACACTGGGATTTTTCCTTCAGCGGTGTGTGTGGAATCATGCGTGACCCTGAAACCGGCATGCTGATAGGCGGCGCTGATGCACGTGAAGAATCGTGGGCGGAGGGACGGTAGAAGCTACCCCCGCTGCCACTTGAAAAGCAGCGACCCAGTGGTGATAAACACCACTGACATCACCGCCAGTGATATGAGCTGATAGCGCAGATCGTAGATGCCCGCCCCGTCGTTGAGTACCCTGCGGGCGCAGTCTACCAGGTGGGTCAGCGGCAATACGCCAGACACACTCTTCACCCATGGCCTGGCCCCCTCAAGGGAGAACCATACCTCGGACAGGAACATCATGGGCCAGGTAAGTATATTGAGAAACCCTTCTGCCAGTTCCTCGCTGGCAATGCGGGAAGCCACAAGGAGACCCAGCGATGTCATGGTGAAACCGCCAAGGGTAAACACAAGCAGCAGGGTAAGATATGAACCGTGATTTTCAAACCCGAAGATCAGCACCGTCCCCGTATAGACAATGGCGGTAGTACTGAGCAGGACGAAGATACGGGACAGTATCTGTGCGGTCATGAACTCATGTGGCCGCACCGGTGTAACGCTCATGCGTTTCAACACGCCATTCTTGCGGTACCGGACAACCACGTATCCCACGCCGAAGAGGGAACTGAACATGATATTCATGCCCAGTATGCCGGGGAAAAGCCATTCTATGTAGGTAACCTCACGTCCTGTGACACTTTGCTTTTTAAAGGGTGTTGTTTTATCCTGTACAGAGGCAGCTTCAAGTATCTTCTCCACCACGTATCCCTTCGGGGACGTTTTGCTTACCCAGTACTCAGCTGTTGTGGGATCTACCAGGAGATCAATTCTGTGATGGTTCAGCTTGTAGAGCGCGTCTTCACGATCTTTAAATTCAATAAATTCAAGGTACTGCATTTCCCTGAAATTCCTTAGCTGTGAAGCAACCCCCTGGGTGGTAACCTCCCCGTTACCAACAACACCCACCTTGTAAAGATTCTGCGTGTCATTACTGAATAACACGCTGAACCCCACGATTATAAAAAGCGGGAAAAATACGTTCCAGCCAAGTGTTGACTTGTCACGGTAGAATTCACGGTTTCTAGCTGAAAATAATGTCCATATACGTCGCAGCATATTCTATCTCATCCTGGCTTTTATCATTGTATCCATATTTGTCATGCCCTGAGCTCATGACCCGTCAGCTTCAAAAAAAGGTCTTCAAGATTTGGAGAACGAACGCTCATACCTGAAAGCGCCACCCCCTCCTGCATTAATTGCTGTATGCACTGATCGGGGTATTCTGTCTGTATCTCTATGTGATCCTGCATTCGATACCATTTGCAGGGCATGCTGTCCAAAAAACTTTGCTCCACGTGGGATTCCAGAACGATGGTTGTTCCCGAAGTATGTCTTTTTAACAACGATTCGGGAGAGTCCATGGCGATGATCTTTCCGTGGTCCATGATAGCGATACGATCGCACAGAATCTCGGCCTCTTCCATGTAATGAGTAGTAAGAATGATTGTCTTACCTTCCTTTTGTATTCCCGTTACTATATCCCAGAGATGACGGCGTGCCTGTGGATCAAGGCCGGTGGTCGGCTCATCGAGGAATACCAGGTCGGGATCGTTAGCCAGTGCAATTGCAAGCAGCAGGCGCTGCTTTTGTCCCCCCGAAATTTTTCTGTTATCACGTTTGAGAATATCTTGCAGGCGGCAGGTTTCTACCAGGTAGTCCATATCGGCCTTTCCCCTGTAGAGATTGCGGTACATCTGCAGTGTTTCTTTTACCGTAAGGAATTGTGGCAATTCGGTGCTTTGCAGCTGAATACCCGCTTCTTCGTGAAAGGTGGATGTGCGTGAATGTCCCTTGTAAAGTATTTTACCCTGTGTTGGTTTTACTATACCTTCAATTACTTCTATGGATGTTGTTTTACCTGCGCCGTTTGGCCCGAGAAGACCGAAACAAATTCCGGGTTCAATGGCAAAACTGATATCGTCCACCGCGCGAACCTCGGGGTACTGTTTTACCAGGCCCTCAACTTCAAGAATATACTTGTAATCCATGGCTTAATGACTCTTTTCTTCTATACGCTTTCGCAACCTGTCGGAAAGTATCAGCATTATATTTTTATACAACTTTACCTGCAACTCATCCGGCAGTGATTCCACCTTTTTCTCGGCTATCTCAAGTAATAACACGTCACTTGATGCTTCAGCGGTTGCTGACCGCTCATCGCCTGACACGGCACCCATCTCTCCAAAACACTCCCCTTTACGCACCAGGTCAATTATTTTACCCTGTTTTTTAATACGAACGGCGCCGGTAAGCACAATATACATCTGCTCTCCAAGAGAACGTTCCTGGAAAACTATCTGCCCCTCTTTATATGATTTGCTGGTACAATGCTTCAGTATATGCATCATTTCTGCGTCCGAGAAAGTATTAAAAAACCTGCTGTTGGTCTGCAGTGTCTTGATTATTTTTTCAAATTCCATATGCGTACCTTGTACTGTCAGTTTAAGCCGAATTATTGCTATAGTATAATTATATACCTTCAGGTGTAAATAAATAAACGTGTATCTGCAGGTAAATTATCAAGGTTGTACATTCTCATGTTCACATGCTGTATTGAATGATTATTCATGGTAAATTATTCTTAATAAAAATGATTGCATAATCCAAAAGGTTATACTATTTTTAAGTATCATCAGGGGGATTAACAATGGCGAAAAAAGGAATGAACGAGCGGAGTAGATCTGACTTCGTTGTAAAGCTGAAAAACGTATCCGCGGTGCTGTCATGGTTTTTGGGATTTGGTATATTCGTACTTCTCGGGTTTGCAAGGCCTCCCGTTCGGGGATTCTTCGATCGCCAGTATGATATAACCTTTCAACAATCCTGGAACATGCTGCTTGTTCAATACGCGTATTTTCTCATGTATCCACTGGTGCTTATCTGCATCATCGGCCTCATTGCAAACGCCAGCCGACATAAACGCAAGTATGACACGTACAGCGCTTCGCTTATAGTACTTGGATTAATGGGAATTCTTGGTATAGTGTACTTTATCAATCTTGTGTGATACAGCAAATGTTTAATAGATAATTTAATTGAATATTATTCCATCCATGGTACATTTTTATCATCAAAATAAAGCGTGGTAACACCATGGAAGAACACTACCAGAAAAACCTTTACAACCCTTCCTACCTGCAATCCCTGATAAAGGATACAGACGAAAAAAAATATATACTGGTCAGGGAGTTATACGAGATTAACAACATCTCATACGATAAAGGTTCAAGAAAAGATGACTACATTATTCGTGACCTTCTGCAGGAAATAAGTCGTACAATGGAAGAATATTTCGAGATGATTAAGTATTTTGATAATGCCAGGGAGGGCAATGTCAAAGTACTTGAAGAGATTATCATGTTCTTTGAAAGGGAATATATTGACTCATCAACCCTTAAGGGACGAATAAATGCACTCAAGGAGGAAATAGATCAACAAGAACCAGGCCACAGGGATAAAGGTAAATCGCCCAGGAACACAAACATATACCTTGTTTCATTGAAACACTCAATCCACAAGATCGAGAACAGGATTGATACACATATTGACCCCATGTTGAGAGAATTTTTACAGGGTATAAATCTTCTACTCCTTTTCCAGAAGACAATGAGAATGCTTGAAGAAACACTGAAAAGTACTGACCAATCCGGTGTCGCAGCAAGATCTGAAAACCTGAAACAAAATTTGATAACATTTCTCTGGCTTTACAAAAAGATACTTCCCGAATCCTTTAACAGGGAAAACTTGAATAGATTTATCATGGGTACCATGGAGAACATGGGTTTTACCAATTCCCTGGTCTCGAGGGCGGTAATCGGAAGGGACCAGATGAAATCAGTTATTGAAGATATTAGTAAACCCATGAAGTCATCAGGCTACAGTGAAGAAGCCGCGGATGAAGAATTGGATACGGGGATATCCACCAAAAAAGGTAAAACCGATGTTGATTATATAAACGATCTCATGGAACTCTTATATCGTGTCACCTACAGCAAGGACGATAGAGTTGACACATCATTCAGACTTCAGGGTAATTCGGTAAAGAACAGGGAGAAACGTTTTCTCTTCCATGAACCCGGCTCTTTTAAAATCAGCCTGAAGGTTGTATCCGATTACTGCATTGATTCACTGATTTTCATGGTGTCGTGGCTGCAACGGGAATTCAAGAAGGGAACAGTTCCATCATCACACCAATCAACCTGGAAGCCAATAATGGATGCACTTGTACAGGCTGAACATTTCATACATGCATACCGCAAGTCTGCGAGTATCGCATCTCATCCGAAAAACCAGTCACAATCCGTGTTAACTGGGGAGATACGGCAATATATTCCGCGGGAACATGCCCGTCAACTGGTACATTTGATCCACCATAGCTGTGATACAATACATTCTGCACTGGCAGATATCTCAATTCTGATCAATGAAAAACCTTTTAAGGGGGCAGAACATTTCACAAAAAGGATACAAATTGCCAGGGAATCATTTGATAACGCCAGGGACAAGATCCGTAAGGGAACACGCTCAATAACACCATAGGAGGAGAGATAATTTCTCCGTGTTATCCCTTCTTCTCGACAGGCAACATGGGAAGTAATATCTCAACACGTGTACCCTCTTTAAATGATATGTCTATTGTACCTTTATACTGACGCACAAAAAGATCTACAAGTGTGAGGCCAAAACCATAGTTTCTCTTTTCAACCACGTCCGCAGCCATACCCTGACCTGTATCACTTACTATAATGTGTAATGTCTTGTCATCGGTCATTTCAACAACAACATCTATGGCACCATTATCCGCACCGGAAAAAGCGTATTTATAACTATTTGTAACCAGTTCATTGATTATAATTCCCAGGCTGAATGACTGCTTCGCGGCTATGGCAATGTCTTCTATTCGTGAGTTTATAGAGACGGGGACGTCTCCCGAATATGTTTGCTGAATGGAAAATAAAAGATCGTTAAGAAATGACTTTATACTTAAGGATGAAAAACCCCGTCCCATGTACAGTGAATCATATATTGTTCCCATTACTGAAATCCGGTCCCTGGCCTCAAGCAGGGTACTTGAAGCCTCCGGGTTATCAATGGAGGATGACTGCAGCGACAACAGACTGCTTATGGAATTCATGTCATTTTTTATACGATGATGAACCTCTCTTAAAAGAATCTCCTTCTCTTTGAGAAGCCTGCGAATTTCCTCATCCCTGCGTGATTTTTCTATCCAGCCCCGTATAATAGGAGCCAGGTATTCAGATAATGACTCAAGGGTCTTTCTGTCTTCTTCGGTGTATCCATCTTCTTTGTTGGCCAGCACTATCTGCCCCACAAGTTCTTCAGAACTGACAATGGGAACACAAATGGCATTGGTAAGTGAGATGTGCCCTTCCGGTACATTCAAAGTTTCATTGCTCAGTATGGTTCTCTTCTCAATGAGGGATCTGCCCCACAACCCTCCCCAGGACTCCCTTGGAAAGACTATATCCTTACCCGGCACCTGGCATTTCTCCCATATATCTCTTGTCAATGTAGGACTTACAAGGTTACCATGATCATCAATGTATCCAAAATATCCAAATACACTCCCGGTAATATCCAGAAGTATATCAAGCACACCCGAGTATACTTCTTCCTCCGGGAATGTAAGAAGCACATTTGCAATTCTTTGTCTCAGTTCAGTCTCATCTCGTGACTGCTTTAGATCCTCCATCGCAATATTTCGTTCAGTTACATCAACACCCACAGCCCAGGTATACCAGCCGGGGATTGGATGTTGACCGGATATGTTCGACCACGAAATTACGCGTTTTCTTCCATCCTTACAGGTGATCACGGTTTCTTCATCCCTGAAATCGTTTCCCAGTTCCACCATTTCATTCATCATCCGCGTGCGATATGTGTCATCCGGGTATAAAAGTTTCATGGCATCCGGATTACCTGTCATCTCTTCGGCACTATACCCGGTAATCCTTTCAGCTTCGCTGTTCCATGCTATAATTACACCATTCTCGTTGAGAGCATCCATCATCACGGGCATGTGTTCCACGATATTATACAGTCTTTCTTCACTTTCTCGTAACTCATTGTAAAAGCTGAAACGCTCTATGACATGGCCAATTCGCTCTGTAATCGCATATATGAGTCTTCTCTCTTCTTTTAGAAACGGCCCTTCATCTTCTTCAGGTTTCTTCTCTTTATAGAAAACTTCTATCTTTCCTGTTGTTTGTCCATTTACAATAAGGGGAGCGCTTTGATTCCATTCTGTTTCAATAAAATCATTGGAAAGATATTCATGATTATCATGAATAACACGGGCACAGGTGATCTCCGGGTACTGCCATGCCTGTGGCATCACCTTCACGGTTCCCTGTAATATCTTTTCTATTGTTATTCCCGGGGTTTCTACAAGTTTTGCGATATCATACAGGCAATTCAGTTCTTTTACCCTTTCGCGAAGTTGTTTTGCCTGCTTCTGGAATCTTTTTGTACTCTGCTTTTCCCTGCAATGTGCTTCAAAAAGTTCAAAGGCCATGTGCAGCGATTCCAGTATCACAAATTCTCCAGAACCTTTCAGAACATATCCATACCTGGTTATCCCTCTTACCCTCTCAACCACATCTTGTTCCATATGACTGGTAAGAAAGACGATAGGAATATCGCGAATATCCATTATCTTCCTGGCCGCGTCAGTCCCATCCATTCCTGTGCCGAGATTTATATCCATCAACACAAGATCAATAGAATTGTCTTCTCTAACCTTTGTTATGGCATCTTCGGCGTTATATACCATGTTTACCAGGTACCCATTCTTTTTCAATATCCCTGACTGGTCAAGGGCAACCACCGGCTCATCTTCTACCAGTAATATTTTCTTTTTCCCATCCATATTCAGTTTCTCCGATTTAACCGGATAATGGGATGACAGCCTGTATTATCCCACCATTATCATTTGTAATATGCACACTGCCACCTTTTTGATTAATCAGCGCGTCAACAAGGGTAAGACCAAACCCAAATTCCCGGTTATCCAGCAGTTCCCCTGGAATTCCTACTCCATTATCCGCAACTTCTATACGTAAATGATTCCCCTGGTCATTTTGTATTGTTACACGCAGTTCACCCCTCTCATACCCTTCGAAAGCATACTTGAAGGCATTGGTAATCAGTTCATTAACAATTATCCCGATAGTGAAAGACTCATTTGCTGATATGGTTATATCCTGAATGTTTTGTTCAATCACAACACTGGTTGACAGGGTATATACCTGGCGTATTGCTTCCAGTATGTCATTCACAAAGGGATTCAGGCTGAGACTATTGACATCCTCACCTCGATATAATGTATTGTAGATACTGGACATTATATATATACGGTTTGTTGCTTCTTTTAACGTATCAGATACCTCAGTATTCTTAGTATGCCTTGACTGCAGCGAGAGCAGACTTCGCAGTACGTTCATGTCATTCTTTATCCGGTGATGAACCTCCCGAAGCAGCAGCTCTTTTTGTTCAACAAGCTGCTCTTTCTCCTCCTGCATCCGTTTCTGATGGGTGATATCAACAATTACCCCTCGAATACCTGTCACCCCTGCATCCGTGACTATTGGTACGCTGTGTACCTTCACAGGAAATTTCGTACCATCCTTCTTTAACGCGGAATATTCCCTGGATACCCCCTTCTGCTGTTCAATAATCCGGTTGAACCTGTTAACTGCAACTTCACGTTCTTCGGGTATGAACATCTCAAAGGCATTCAACCCCTCCTTAATATCATCCAGGTCAAACCCGGTCATTTCAAATGCAGCCTGGTTTACAAAAGTCAGGGTACCGTCTATATCAGTCTCAAATAATATCTCCGGCATCATCTCAGCCATATCCCGGAAACGTTTTTCACTTTGTTTTAATTCATTTATGATTTTACTGTTTCGAAGTGCAAGTGCGGCCAGGTCACTGAATACGGCAACAATTTTCGCGTCATCCTCTGTAAAGGATGACGGCTTGTTTGCTATTCCCATTATGCCTACAGTTTTTCCATATACATTAAGGGGAGCAAACAACACATTATACAAAGGTGAATGACCTTCAGGCATGAATTTCATGTATTCACTTGACATGAAATCGTTATGATACACCGCACTTCCCGTTTCATAGGCCTTCGCCCTCAATCCGCGTATGGGCATGGGAAGGGCGGGATCAACCAAGCATTCGGTTCCACCTGTTTCCAGAAATAATAATTCATTTTCTGTACCGGTATCGTCCATTAAGGCAACGTATCCCGATGTGGCACCGGTAATCTGACAGCTTGCGTCAAATACATGCCGGGCAGCGAGTGCAAAATCTTCAACCTCCAGCACGTATCTTGATGCCATTAATAATTTTTCATTGATCTTTTCCTTATTGATTAGTCTTTCTTCGGTACGTTTTCGCTCGGTTATGTCTTCAAGGGATGCCACCATGCCATTAAAATCACCGGTGGTGCTATACAGCGGCACTGCATTAATAGACAACAAGGTAGTTTTGCCACCAGGCCATTTTATTGCATGGCGTATACCGTTTACGGGCTTCTGCGTACGCTTCACAACACTGAAAGGAAGCTGATCAACCGGGAAAGAATTTCCTTCGAGATCAGTGATCTCCCATTGGGGAGAATTATAGCTTCGTAAAGTAATTTCAGATTTTTCAAGTCCAAGCACTTTTTCTGCACGATCGTTTGCGTAGATGATAGTACCTTCAGCATCTATAACAGTGATTGGTACAGGGCTAACCGCCATTACATGCTCGATCATCTGCTGCTGATGAACAAGCTGTTCTTCGGCCTGTTTTCTTAGTGTGACATCCTCGTATACCGCAACTAATTCTCCTGAAGGCAACCTGTATACGTAATTATCCCTCCAGCCGGTAATTCGACCATCCCTGTATTGTGAGACCGGGAACCTTTCAGGTTTCCCCGTCTTCAACACCCTTTGAAAGACTTCAAGCAATCCGAAATCCTTCACACCCGGAAAAGCATCCTGCACACTTCTGCCGATTACTTCTTCCCTGGGAATGTTTTCTATTCTTTCAGCTGCCTTATTAAAATTTTGGATAACAAAGTCCTCTCCACCGTTTACCGCTTTATATACTGCCACCCCGTTACCCATTTTCTCGAACAATTCTCGAAATTTTTCCCTGCTCTCCCATAGCTCTTTTTCTGAATTTAGAAGTTCTTCATTAGCAGCTTCGAATTCCTCGTTGGTGGCTTCCATCTCTTCTATGGCTGCCCGCAGCTCCTCGTTGGTTACCTCAATTTCTTCCCGGTGCCGCTGTGCATTACGGTGGGCATCAAAAAGTTCAAAGGCCATTGTAATAGCTTCATTAAGCACGAATTTACCGGAGTTTTTCAATACATACCCGTAACGGGTAATATCTTTCACCCGGTCAACCATCTCTTTTTCAGCATGGCTTGTAAGAAAGACTATGGGCAACTGGCGAATTTCCAGTATGCGGCGGGCTGCTTCGGTACCATCAATTCCATTTCCCAAATCAATATCCATAAGGACAAGCTGAATTTCAATATCAGAGCCAACAGTCTCAACCGCCTCACTGCCGGTGACTGCAGTTACCACCTCGTATCCAAACTGTTCAATGGTACGGGCCTGGTCCATGGCAATGACAGCTTCATCTTCAACCAGTAATATTTTCTTTTTTTCTATATTCTGTGCGCGTTCACTCATTAGCTTTCCCTGCCTGGTACTATAGGCATATCAAAGGGTATGTATTCATTCAATACACTGCTGCAACAGCAACTATAGATATTAGTATAAATTATTTTGTTATGCAACTATAAAGATGATGCAGGTTCTCAAAAAGTGGTGGGAACACCCCTCCCCGCACCTCCGGCGCGGGGAGGAGCACTTCTGCCCCCTGTTTCTAAAAAGGTACAAGATGATTAATTGTGGTGAATAATTAACAGGAAAGAAGTAAAATATAAAAAAAGATGGCATCAACCATCTTTTCAGTATTATTTCGTGATAGATGTACGCCAGACAGGGCTCGAACCTGTGACCTACGGCTTAGAAGGCCGTTGCTCTATCCAGCTGAGCTACTGGCGCAAAATGTGTTATTCGGGGCGAGAGGATTCGAACCTCCGACTTCGTGGTCCCAAACCACGCGCGCTAACCGGACTGCGCTACGCCCCGTAATGGATAGTCAAATTATATCTCACTATAAACAGTGTCAATATTTTTTTAGATAAGACTCAACAATTATCTCTCACGGAGACACGGGGCACGCGGAGAATTTATTTTTTATTTTCGTTCTGTTAAGTAATATATCAGTTCAATCTATCAAGGTTAGTTCAAAAAGAGGGTATATTTTTTTACTCGCAGGTCTGCTATATATTTATTTTTGCCCTGTAAAACTATACCTTAAACCAAACTCTACAACTATTGCTTACTATAATAAAAAACGATACTTACCTGTATTGACAAACTCCCCGTGTGCCGCGTGTCTCCGTGAGACCCCCCTGTTAAGACAGTTCAGCCAACAAGTCAGATACCTGCTTCTGTAAATACTCAACCAGTTCTTCTTTCGGCATCTTCACCATCTCACCGGTGGCCCGTGACTTCACTTCAACCTGCCCTTCGGCGAAGAAACTTTTGCCCACTGTAACCCTGAGGGGTATCCCGATGAGGTCTGCGTCACCAAACTTGAATCCGGGGCTGGCTTTACGGTCATCATACAGCACCTCCATACCGGCATCATGTATAACCTGGTATATTTCGTCTGCGGCAGCCATCTCTTCTTCTGTTTTCGCAAGCCCAACCACCTCGACATGAAAGGGAGCAACTGTTATGGGCCAGATAATACCACGCTCATCATTATGCTGCTCAACAACCGCGGCCATGGTGCGGTTTACTCCAATCCCATAGCAGCCCATGATGGGATGCACCGCTTTCCCGTTCTGGTCAAGCACGGTCAGGTCCATTGACTTTGTGTACTTATAGCCAAGCTTGAATATGTGTCCCACTTCTATGCCCTTTCGGGTGATCATCGGCTCCCCGCAATGAGGGCATGCGTCCCCCTCTACCGCCAGGGTGAAGTCAGCTTCTTCTTCTACAGTAAAATCCCTTCCGGGATTCACACCGGAATAATGGGTGTCCAGCTTATTTGCACCGGTAATACCATTCCTGATATTCCTGATATCCCTGTCATACACGATACGCACATTTTTCATCTCAACGGGACCGGCAAATCCAACAGGGGCGCCGGTAACGTCCTCAACCACCCCATCAGGTGCCAGGTCAAGTTCAACCGCGCCAAGAAAGTTTTTCAGTTTCACATCATTTATGTCCCTGTCCCCGGGAACAACCACCATGACAGGTTTTTCGTCCGCCACATAAATAATACTTTTCATGAACTTACGGGCATCGATATCAAAAAACTTAACCAGGTCATCGATGGTTTTTACGTCGGGTGTATCAACCGGTTTCATCTCTTCGGGTTGCTGATCGTCGGCGTTATCAGCGGCCTTGAACTCGGCCCTTTCCTGGTTGGCCCTGTACCCGCACGATTTGCATATAAGCAAGAGCTCTTCGCCAACCTCGGAGGCCACCATGAACTCCTCTGAGTCACTCCCCCCCATGGCACCGGTATCAGCCTCTACCGGAATGGTCTCAAGGCCGCACCTGTTAAACACGTTGCGATAGGCCACCCGCATGGCCTGGTATGATTCTTCAAGTCCCTTTTCATTTATGTCAAAGGAGTAGGCATCCTTCATGATGAACTCCTTGCTGCGGATCACACCGAACCGGGGCCGAATCTCGTCGCGAAATTTTGTGTTCACCTGGTACACGTTCAGGGGAAGGTCCTTGTATGAAGATATAATGGACCGCACCACCGCGGTGAAGGCTTCCTCGTGGGTTGGCGCCAGGGCGTATTCCATGTTGTTGCGGTCCTTTATGCGAAACATCTCGGGTCCCATGGTGTCCCATCGTCCTGATTCCTTCCACAGGTCGGCAAAGGTAAGTTCGGGCATAAGAAATTCAAGTGCCCCCGCGCGGTTCATCTCGTCCCGCACTATACCGGTTATCTTTTGTAGTACCTTGAGTCCCAGAGGCAGGTAGGCATACATGCCGGCGGCCTCTTTTCGAATAAGACCCGCCCGCAGCATCAGCCGGTGGCTGACCACCACCGCGTCGGAGGGTGTTTCTTTTAACGTGGGTACCAGGTACCTGGACATTCTCATAACAGTATTCCTTCTTGATCATGTAATTCGTTCTTTGATATACGCAACAAACGGGATCTCACGCAAAACCCGCAAGGGACGCGAAGAGATTGTGCGGCTGTTTACAGGTTAGTAATTCTCTATACGGTGTGTTTCATGTCAAGCTGAAATCTTTCAGTATGGTTTCTGATGTTACATGGTTATGCATCTTTTTCATTATTCATGTTGTCAATATCCAGCAGTATCTCAGCATCAAGCAGGTCTTTTGTTCTACCGGTGGTTTTTTTGTTTTTTATAAAAAGGTCCCTGTTTATAAAATAGACATCACAGTCTGCGAATGTACCTTTCACCCGCGTTTCCCAGATCTCAGTATTTGATACTCCTGTAAGCTTTTTCAGCATATCAATTCTGACGGGCTGAACACCGAATTGTATGGTATCATCATCCATAAAGTCCTCTATGGTATACCCCATTGTTGTTCCAAAAAAATCTTCTATTGTCTTGAGAACCCTGCCGGCATTTCTTTCGGATTTTTGTATCCAGATATCAATGTCCCCGGTTGCCCTGGGCATACCATAAAATCCCATTGCATGGGCACCAACAATGACAAATTCAACCTGGTTGTCTAACAGGTTCTTGATAAAGTCTACAAAATCTTCATGCAGGTTCATTTGATATTCTTAATTTTTCGGGTAGTTTTTTGTATGCGGGGTATTTCTTTATAGCC
>CAZVRB010000096.1:0-14068 GCA_964629365.1 uncultured Leptospiraceae bacterium | reverse complement strand
AAAAGTTTATAATATCATACGGCTTTAAATACATGAAACCGCCCGCTTCGCTCGATAAACGCGGATGATTAGTGAATAGTGAGCTGACTTTTCACTTAATTCCATTTATCTGCGGTTAAAAAAAATTATGTAAATTGCAATTTCAAAGATTATTGTTATAAAAAATTATTTTCAATTCCCAATAATCCGGAAAGACCCGAAAATATTAATTCAGGAATATTCAAGTAAGGGAATTATTTCTTGACGTAAAGTGTGTTTACCGGTCTTCTTATTTAATAAGCGATCTACTCTGGAATGGTATACTATTTATATGAAATTAAGTGAAATCCGAACTCTTCTTAATGCCGATATCTTAAATGGTGAAGAAATGCTGGAAGACATCGATGTGTCAACAGCTTTCGCGTCTGACCTGTTGAGTGATGTTCTGGCTTATGCCAAAGAACATGCTCTATTTATCACCGGTTTGACCAATCCCCAGGTAATCAGAACGGTTGAAGTTCTTGACCTGATCGGGGTAGTATTTGTTCGGGGTAAGGTACCGCAGATGGATACCGTCGAACTGGCAAAAAGAAAGGGTATTCCCATATTAAGAACAAAATGTATAATGTTTGAAACATGCGGCCGGTTGTACGGTGCAGGGATCAAGGCATCGATAGAAAAGGTTGATTGAAAGCAGAGATGATGAATGGAGCGTACGGATATTCATTGAAGGGAGGAGACTTCGCAAATGCCGGAAGAATATCCACATCCATAAAGCGCCAGCTTAAAGAAAATGACTATCCCGGAAAGATAATTCAACGGGTTGCCATAGTTACGTATGAATCAGAGATAAACGTGGCTTCGTACGCCCAGGTGGGTTATTTTTTCGTGTACTTCAATGAGCAAAGTGTAAAGATCGTTATAAAGGACAGGGGTAGTGGTATACAAGACGTAAGGCAGGCCATGCAGGAAGGGTTCTCAACAGCTTCTGACGAGGTAAGGCGTCTGGGTTTCGGTGCTGGAATGGGTTTGCCGAACATAAAGAAGTACGCCCATAAACTCACCATCAATTCCAAACCGGGAACAGGAACCAGGTTGTATATATATATAAATCTTGAAAAATCCGGCAGGGGAGCAGGCACTATGGCGATTAACATGCAGAATGTTATGGAAAAATCAAATTTCACATTGCTGAATGATTCCGTTGATCTGTCGCAGACAGTATCAGGAGGATACGTGGGTGACATGCTGAGCGATGTAAACGCGAATGGGAGAAAGGGTAACGTGTGGATTACAATGCTTACCCATCCCAATGCAATAGCAGTGGCGTCGCTTAAGGATTTTGCGGGTATTATCATTACAGGGGGGATACAACCTGCTGATGATTATATCAAGAGAGCAGATGAGGAGGGCATCCCTGTCCTGTTCACAGATCTTTCTTCTTACGAGGCTGTGATTCTTCTTTCATCAATAGGCGTAGAAGGAAATCATTAAGCAGGGGGCAGTTAATCAACTGCCTGGTCCAGAATGTTCCTGATTATATACGAGGCAGCAGTCAGGCCCATGATACCCGGCATATACGAGAGGCTGCCAAGAGTTTTTCGGGGTTCATCGTTAGTATCTTCCGATTTAGTATTGCTCCTTTGTTCATCTGAATAGATACAGGTAACACCTCTTGTTATCCCATCCTGTTTCAGTCTTTTCCTGATTCTTTTCGCAAGGGGGCAGTATTCCGTTTTACTGATGTCCCTGATTCTCAGCCGAAGAGGATCAAAAGCCCTGGCAGCACCCATGCATGAAATGAAAATGGTATCCCGATTGTATAACTCACTGATAAGACGTATCTTCGGTTCTCTTTCATCAATGGCATCAACAGCATATTGTATACTGCCTGGAAGTAGCGCGGCGCAATTGCTGACGGTTAGACGTTCCTGTATGGCAGTAACATTGGCTGAGGGATTAATGTCATGAATCCTGTTGATTGCCACGTCAATCTTGGGCATGTGAATGGTGCTTTCAAGGGCAAAGAGCTGCCTGTTCAGGTTGCTGATGTCAACTGTATCATAATCAATAATATACAGGTGACCTACACCAGCCCTGGCAAGGGCCTCTACCGCGAATGATCCAACCCCGCCAAGTCCGGCAACAAGAACATGGGCGCTTTCAAGCTTCTTGAGGCCTTCTTTACCTACCAGTATTTCTGTTCTTGAAAATCTCATTAGATGGGCAGCCCGAATATTTTTGCTGCATTAGTGGTAGTTGTATGGGCAATTTCATCCTCGGCAATCTCCAGTATTTCAGAAACAGCAGTAAGAGTATACCTGATGTTAGCAGGAACATTAATGCTGTTGCGTTTCTCTACCGGGGGAATATCAGGGCTGTCGGTTTCCAGCACCAGGTAATGGGGATATATATATTCCAGTACGCTTACTTTTTTTGTACTGTTTCGATGAGTAACTGCGCCCCCCATCGAAAAGCGAATTCCATAGGGAATCAATTGTTTTGCTACTTCAACATTTCCCGAATAAGAATGTATTACGCCACCTGCGTTGGGTTTGCCCGTTCGCTTGAATGATTGAATTAACTCTGAAAATGCGCCACGGCAGTGAATTATAAGGGGAAGATTAAGTTCACGTGCCATTGCAACCTGGTCTTCAAATACCGATTGTTGCAGCGAAAAACCCGGTGAGTCAATTTTCTTATCCAGGCCTGTCTCTCCAATTGCAACAGTCTTGCCGGTTATGAAGGATGGAAGATCATGAATTTTTGAAATGTCCTTCTCGTCAATGTACCAGGGATGTATGCCGAGGGCGCAATACACACTTTCAAAGCGTTCAGTCAGAAGTGATGACTCTTTCCAGCCATCGGGTGTAATGGCATTTGTGATCATGGCAACAATACCCGCTTGCCTGGCGTCATTTATTATTGAATCCAGGTTGTCCCTGAAATGGCTGCTGTTCAGGTGGCAATGTACGTCAACCAGTTTCATGTATCATTCACCAATTATTTTAACAAGTACTCTTTTGGGTCGCCTTCCGTCAAACTCACCGTAGTAGATTTGTTCCCACGGGCCGAAGTCAAGTTTTCCGTCGGTAACAGCCACAACCACTTCGCGTCCCATGATGGTACGCTTGATATGGGCGTCCCCGTTATCTTCACCGGTTCTGTTATGGCGGTACTTGCTGAGAGGTTCGTGGGGGGCAAGCTCTTCGAGAAAATCATCGAAATCCTGGATCAATCCGCTTTCGGCATCGTTGATATACACAGAAGCGGTAATATGCATCGCGTTCACGAGGCATAACCCTTCCCTGATGCCGCTTTCACCTACCAGTTCTGCAACCTTTGAGGTGATGTTGATATAATCCCTCCTGGAATTTGTTTGAAATGTAAGATGCCTGGTGAGAGACTTCATTGTTAACCTCCATGACTTATGTAATACAATAATGCAAAATTGTTGAAATAATTTTAACCAATTTAAAATGGTTTTTTTATGATTGACATTGTAATCCAAACATGATTGTATAATATATACAAGAGATTACACAATAATCCTAACACATTTCAATTAAATATTGGAGGTTTTTTCATGAAAAAAACAGTATTATTAATGGCTCTCTGCATGTTCGTAGCTGCAGTCAGCATTTCAGAAGCAGGGGTCGTTAGAAACAATGCAGGTTGTGGCGTTGGTTCAATGGCGTTTGGTGACAAAGATGGTCTTCTTTTTCAGTTGCTTGCATCATCAACGAATGGTATTTGTGGAAACCAGACATTCGGTATGACTTCAGGTACACTGGGTTGTGCTCCTATGAAAGGTATTGTTTCCAATGAAAAGATCAATAACTATGTTGCAGACAACATGGACAACCTTGCAACTGATATTGCAAAGGGACAGGGCGAATACCTGAACACTCTTGCAGTACTCATGGATGTTCCTGAAAATGACAGGACTCAGCTGTACACAAAGCTTCAGTCAAATTTCAGCAAGATCTATACTTCTGAAAATGTTACATCAAAAGAAATTGTACAGAACATTTCTAGTGTTGTAGACAAAGGTTAATTAAAAATTGACATACTTTTCTTACTTGAGATACGGCATGCTTGTAAGTGCCGTATCTCTTTTATTTATACTACTGCTATTATTTATTCCCTCAACTCATCATGATGTGTATGGGCAGGATGAAGAGGGTCAGTTTGAACACCTCGACAGCCTGGCTGCCACGGGAAACATTTCAGACGAGGAAAGGGAGAGGTATGCCCGGTCTCTTATCGAGCGTGCGGACAGCAAAAAATTGTACGACCGGGAATTATGGTATAACCTGGTACATTATAAGAAAAAAATATTTGGCGTGGAGAGCCTTGTTGACGCTCCGCGTTTTTTCCTGGCCGAAAACGGCAAATATGACCCAAGGGCCGAAATGCATGCAACAATTCGATATTTTATTATACCGTCTGAATCGCTGGAAAATCCCGTCTGCAGGTTTATGGCCCGTTATGCATGGCTGCAAAAAGAATTACAGATTGATGAAGCCTATGTGCCCGTTGAGAAATGCGAGAAATATAATGAAATAAAAAACCTGGATGAGGATGTAACCGCTTCAATAGCATTCCCCGCCGGATACATGAACAGTCCCGCTTCAATATTCGGTCATACTCTTATCACCCTTCAATCACGACATAACCCGGGATTGCTGTCAACGGCAATCAACTATGCCGCGAGAACCGGTGAAGAATTCGGTCCAGTCTTCGCCTTTCGGGGAATATTCGGCTTATACGATGGGTATTTTTCTATTCAGCCATACTATGAAAAGGTGCAGGAATACAGCGATATTGATCAGCGTGACATGTGGGAATACCGCCTTAATCTTACACAGGATGAGATAGAAATGCTGATGTTCCATGTGTGGGAGATGGACAATATTTACTCCAGGTATTATTTCTTTGGAGAAAACTGTTCATATAGTTTACTTTTTCTCCTGGAGGCTGCCAGAAGCGGTACAGATATTACCGATAAATTCGGCCTATGGGTTATCCCGGTTGATACAGTCAGGGAAGTAAAAAAAGCGGGTTTCGTAGATGAAGTGATATACCGGCCAGCCCGGGCAACAAAAATAGTACACATGGCATCCTGCCTCGATGATAACGAACAGGAATTGGCAAAAAGAGTCGCACTCGGGGAAGTAGCTCCTGGAGATATCCTGAAAGAAGATATTTCAAGGGAGAAGAAAATCAGGATACTTGACCTGGCAACTGATTTTGCAAAGTACAGGTATGCCAGGCGGGAATACCCGTTGAAAAAATACCAGAAGGTATTTATAGAAATGCTGAATGCCCGAAGTCAGCTTGGAAATGAACCAAAAGTCACCTATGAATATACACGACCTGTTTCCCCCGAGCATGGACACCTGGCAAGCCGCGTTGGCATTGGCGCGGGTATAAAAGGTACACAGGTTTTTGAGCAGCTGATGTACAGACCGTCGTATCATGATCTCCTTGATAATGACAATGGATATGTTCCGGGGTCACAAATTATTTTCGGAGAAACAGTTGGAAGGTATTATCATGAGGATTCCAGGTTCGAACTGGAGAAATTTGATATCATAAGCATTGAATCCATTTCACCCCGGAATCGTTTCTTTTCACCAATGAGCTGGAAGGTGAAGACCGGGTTATACAAAAAAACCTTTAGCGAAGATGAAAGTCATCTTGTATACAGGATTAATACAGGCGGTGGGTACGCATACTCCGTGCCGTATATCGGTACAGTATATGGTATGGTGGAAATGATTGGGGACGGGGGTCCATCCCTTGATTATAATGTTGCCGCAGGGCCGGGTGCCGTAATTGGAATCATATCACAACCTTTTTCATTCTGGAAAATGCTGATAAAAGTATCCGATCATTACTACGCCCTGGGAGATACCCATAACTGGTTTGAAGGGGCAATCGGTCATCAATTGTTTTTCAGCAGAAATTTTAATATTCGTGCCGACTACAAAGTCAGACATATTTTCGATACCTGGGAAAATGAAGCGGTTATTCAGGCAATGTATTATTTTTAAGCCTAATGTAATACCGAAAGTCTTACTGAAAACTATAAGAATTGAGAGATTGTTATAATGAAAAAAACAGCATGTATTCTCGTGATGATAATACTTACCGCGTGCGCGACCCCCTCAAAAGAGAAGAAGGCTCATTCGTGCGTAGAGGTGCCGTACCTGTCCTTAAAGCTGCTGGCTGAAAGTACCATTGACCCATGCTCCATATGCGCGAAAAAACTGAAAAGACAGGCTTTTTCAATTATCGATGAAGAATTTAAGCCGGGCAGAATGCTGTTGTTTGGCAATGATTGTTCAATGTTGAAAACAGAAACATGTGATGTAAATGAGTTCACCATTTCCAGTTACAGTAATGAAGAATATGTAACCGATCCGAGAGGTGAAAAGCATCCATTCCCCGTGTTCCTGTTCAGGTTCCATACTGCGGATAATCATCTCGTAGGCATATCCAGCGATGATTATACAGAAGAAACGCTGGCGAATTTATACCAAAAAATCAAGGCGGGTAAAAAGGTCAGGGGAAAGGCCGTTGTAGTGAAATATGAGTATGGTGACGGAGCTGCTGCCAATTATTTTGATGAAAGAAATGCCCTTGTAATTCATGTACAGGTTGTAGCACTGGGGGAATGAGTAATCAGTCCCCCGATTTGTTCGCACCCCTGATAGCTTTTGCCAGAAGTGAAATTGGATGGGTAACTTCATATGAAGTGCTCATTTCGATCTGCCATTTACATGTTTCACAGTCAGTAACCACGATTTCCGGTTTAACCGCGTCAATCCTGTCAAACAGCTCGTTGCCCACATCCTGCGCGATCGTATAATACTCCGATTTAAACCCGTACGTACCCGAAATACCACAACACTCGGAGTGCAGCAGCTTAAGGTCGAGTCCGGGAATTTTTCTCAGCACTTCAATGGTATACATAACACCACCCATGCGTTCCAGGTGGCATGGTGAATGATATGCTGCCCTGAGGTTTACCGGTGCCATTTCAGGAATATTCCCTTTTTCGAACTCGTCAAAAATGAACCTGGTTATATAATCAACCCTGTCTGCTATTGGTGAGTTATCAAGCTCCAGCAGGTTGGGGTACTCGTGTTTCATGGCAAGTGCACAACTTGATGATGATGCAATTATCCTCTTCTCGCTGTTACTGACAGCCTTTCCAAGAGACTTGATGTTGAATTTAGCGTTTTTGGTTGCCTTCTTCAGAAAGCCGTTGGCTATCATGGGTACACCGCAGCATTTTTCGTCTGTCATTTCCACGCCGTATCCCAGGGCGTTCATTACTGTTATAACGTCCTTACCCTGCTGATGGTAATTATAATTTACGTAGCAGCCATGGAAGTACAAAACTTTTTTGTCATAACCCTGCTGTTCATTGCTGTTCTTCTTGAACCATCTCTCGAATGTTCCCTGTGCGTATTTTGGGAATCGTCGTTGTTTGGGGATTTTCAGAAAAGTATTGAGAAAGAATTTTACGATGCCAAGCCCGGTAAAGAAATTAACTATGGGGCTGAACCATGTGGCCACCCCTCCCATGAGGTCAGTTCTGCTCAGCAGAAAATCCCGTATCCGGCTTAGTTTCAATGATCTTTTTGAATATTTCCACTTGGCGCTTTGAATGATATCAGCTATCTTTACATCCGATGGACACGCTATCTCGCAACGTTTACAGTTGGAACAGTATTTAAGTGATATATCAAGAAGTTCAGGGCTTTTTATTCTCAACCGCTCCGTGTCAGGGCCTGATTGCTTGGGGCCGGGGTACAGGTGGGTTACCCTGGCTACCGGGCAGTAAACGGTGCATACCGTACATTTTATACAGTGGTCGAAACTTATGTTTTCAAGTTTAATCATGGTTGATGTCTCTCGTTACTCTTTGCATTTTTCGATTATCTGTCGGGCAGCAAAATATGCCGTACTGATGGCAACACCGCCTCCGCTTCCCTCCCGAATAGGATCATAATTTGCCAGGATGGCGCCGGTACAGTACAGGTTTTGTATGGTCTCACCATTTTTATCACGTGGACGCAGGTTGTTATCAGTATCAACACCATAATGAAGAAAGGGATGACTTTTTCGATCAAAGAAATTCTGTGAATACCAGTTACTTCTTCCTTTCGGGTAATCCAGCTGAAGACCGAACACGGGCTCATGAATAGAATCAAACTCGCTAACCATACCGCCGCTGAAGAAACTCCCCGTCGATAGAATATAGTGTTGAGCACTCAGTTGGGACTTGCCGTAATTCTCCGTGTGTATATGTGTCAGGGTGTTATTATCGATTTCACCGCTGATAACTTTGTCACCGGCGATAAATACCCCCCCCTCGTCGGCAAAAATTGTTTTCAGGGCATCATCAATGCGCATGCCCAGTATTGACGGGGGAAGAGTAGGTATTTCGTAGATGATAAGGCCTGTTAATTCTTCCAGTTTGCGATGAACCCGTTCAGAATCATGAATGCCAAGTAACGCGGGAATACCTGCAAACAGAGCGTTGCCCGCAGCTTCTTTAACCTGGCTGGCGATACGTTCAATATTTTTATCTTTTTCAAGTATACGGGCGATATCGATAGATCTGAACTCGTGTGGGTTTTTATCCGTGTTGTTAAACTCACTTAGTTGAATAGTTCGTGCGAATATTTCAAAATCATTGAAAAGCTGGTTTTTCTTGAGATTTGAAGCCGCAAGCTCGGGATGAAAATCTCTGAAACCTTCAAAATTAATTATCGCGATAGAAGGTTTGCTGGCAAAACCGTTTCGGACTTTTTCGTTAAACACGCTTCTCTGTGAAAGGTATGTAGGTTTCAGTGTGCCCAGGGCGGTTACATGAAAATGATTGCTGCTGTTATTGTGAAAAAACTGTACATTCCTGTTGGCAACCTGTTCCTGGAAAAATTGAAGTGACTCTGCCACAATGTCCCTTCCGCATTTGGCATATGGATGGTTTTTATGGGAATCAATGAATTCATCAATATACTTGTGGGGCTCGTATACTACATCACCGTCATCGGTGTACCCAAGCATGTCTATTGATCCTGATGAAAAGTGAAGAGCACTCATACCCGAGGAAATAATAGCGCATGACAATCCTTCATGTACACACTTGATGCCGGCAGTAAGACCTGATATGCCGCCGCCTATAATAATACAGTCGTAATTCACCTGTCTGGTTCTCCCTTGTTATTTTCAATGTTTCCAAGACCGAAAAGACCCTGGTATATCCAGTATGTGAACTCAATCTCCCTCATGGCATCACCCCAGAATACAGGTTTTATGCCTTTCCAGCGTTCTTCAAGAAATTCCATAAGCAGCCGGGTGGATTCAGTACCATCCTTGTCCCCGTATTCAGTAAAAAGACCAGCGGCACGGTACGAACAGAGTTCTCCCTGGCAGGGACCCATTCCCACCCTGGTTCGTCTTCTCAGGTCAACGATATCTTTAACGTGTAACTGCTTGATAGCATATTCAACTTCACCCGCGGTTACCATTTCGCATTCGCAGATGAGGCCATAATTCTTTTTGTCCTTCCTCAAGATGTTATGTACCCTTTCACCATGACGGTAATGGGTTGAGCCAACTACAGAATTTGATATGCCGCTGAAATGTTTTATCTTCTTTTGATGTGGTATTCGCTTTTCAGAGCCGGGGAGGGGCACCTTGTGAGTAGAACATTTCTTCTTGACGCCAAGTTTTTTCCCAACGAGATCAGTTGTCATCTGGGCCATTAGACGATAGGTCATTAACTTGCCGCCGGCAATCGTGATAAGTCCTTCAACACCGTCCCTCTCTTTATGGTCAATGAGGACGATTCCCCGGCTGATGTCACGGCCTTCCATTTCTCCTGATACGGCAACAAGGGGTCGAACACCGCAATATGCACGAAGCACCCGGGTTTTTTTTACATTCGGGATAAGCTTCTCCCCGTCCTCAAGCAGAACTTCGATTTCGTCATCATCTACAACAAGTTCTTCGATACGGTCATAATCAATCTTGCGGGAAGTGGTTCCAATAAGAGATACGGTGTCCCCCGGAACGATGATGTCACCGTCAGAGGGAATTCGGCAGCGATTTACTACGACATTATTTATCCTGTAGTCAATTATTACCATGGAACCTTTAGAAGGAAACATCTTCAACTCGATACCTGCTGATTCACATACCTGCTGCCCCCATACACCTGAGGCGTTAACAACAATTTTACCGTATACTTCAAATTCTTCGTGACTTGCTTTGTCATAACAACGGACACCAGTGACCCTGCCGTTGGCCTGTATCAGCGAGGTAACATCGGTATGGGTAAACACTTTTGATCCCCTTTCGGTGGAATCAAGGATATTGGCTGCTGAAAGTCTGAATGGGTCAATGGTGCCATCGGGCACTTTGAGGGCGTAAAGGATATTGGGATTCAGGTTGGGTTCAATTTCCAATGCCTTGTTGATGCTGATCTCATCAACATCGATTCCCGCGTAACTGCACCCTTCCATCAGCATGTTATGATAGGCGGGATCATCCTCGGGTAAGGTAACAAAAAGTCCCCCGGTATCTTCAATACAATGCCAGGCAATTTTCTTGAGGATTTTATTTTCAGAGATGCATTCTGAAGCCGATTCAAGGTCTTTTACGGCGTAGCGGGCCCCCGAATGGAGAAGTCCATGGTTTCTTCCGGTAGTACCGGAAGCTATGTCATTCTTTTCAATCAGGATACCCTTCATTCCGCGAAGAGCACAGTCCCGGAGAGTACCGGTACCGGTAGCCCCTCCGCCAATAACAATTACATCAGTTTCAAATGTTTTCATGGTCAAGTTGCAGTTCCTTTGTCCTGTGGTATAAAAATTCTACTGCGTATTCAAAAAAAATCAATAAATGTTATCATCATTGAACAGTATTATTGCAATTTTATGAACAAATTATCACAAAACATGTACATGCCCTGTATGTCTTAATTATCCCGTGTGAATAGAATGCCGCAGCCTAAAGAAAGAGAATAGCACATGACGCGGTTTTAAAATAATCCCGGTTCAGCAGGATTCATGATCCTGCGATCCGCTTTCCTGGATTTATTCAGGTATAATATATGATGGATTGAATATCCCGGTTACGAAAGATTGCACAAATTCATTGGAAATATAGTCAAGTTGATCTTCTGATACGGATTCTCTTGATAATATATATTTATAGGCCAGAATCAATAATGAGCCAACGAGTACGTACGCGGTAACAGTGATGTCTATGTCTTTTCGCACAAATCCAAATCTACGGGCCAGTTTCAGGTCATGAATTACCTGTTGTGTGACATTGTTTTCAAACTGGGTTACCAGGCTTGATATTTTTTCATCGAAGGCAAAACCGGTTCTAAAAAGGATGTTCCCAAGGTCCCTGTCGTCTGAAAAAAGGCCGAGGGTTTTATGAATTCTGTGTTTGAAGTAGTTAAAGGGTTCAAGATTTTTCATCTCGTCATGGCTGATGGCAACTGTATCTTTCCATGTTTGTAATGACCGGGTTAATACAGAAGTAAAAAGATCTTCCTTGTTGCGAAAGTATTCGTATATTGTTCCCTTGCCAATCTTTGCTTCGCGGATGATATCTTCAACGTATGAATTGTGATATCCCTTTTCCGCAAAAACCTTTTTGGCGCAATCAAGTATCTGATTACGTCTTATCTCAGCTTTCATGCTTTCTCCGACTTAAAATAGTTACAACTTTGCTGTGTATGCTGAATACGAGTTTGTATGAATAAAATTTGAGTTATACTATGATATGCGCGAAAAAAACGCAAAGAAAATTTCTCTCTTTAAGGATTTTTAGGACACTTCATTTAACTTTTTGCCTTTTCTATCTCTATCTACTTTTGTAAAATTTAAAAAAGTTGGCTAGCCTGTTTGTGATAATTTTTATAAGAAAAAAGTGCCTTGAAGTACAACAAAAAAACCGACGGTTCGGTTTTTTTGTTGTTGACAGATGGTCATACACGGATACAATGCGTAAAGAATGTAAAAAGTTCGTTTTTTTTGCCAGAAAATAATACCGACGAGTCGGTTCTTAAGGGTTACAATGGCAACAACAGAAATCAAGGATGGTGATGTATATGATACAATTATTAAATAAAACAGCAGCCATGCTAATGTTGCCACTGCTAATTGTTATCATATCATGTTCTTCCGGGGAAATGGGGTTTCAAAAAAATAGTCCAGATCCGGACTACTATCTTTTCGGTCTTCTCGAAGATTACCCGGCACTTGAAGATTCTTTCCATAATATGGATCAGCATACCTTTAATACCCTGATGGCTGACGGGGTAAATGTTGATCTTGACTGTACCGTGGATATTCTCCCCATAACGCCAGATGTCATAGATCCGCTCACCGGTTTGCTTGGTGATGCCCGATCAATACTGGGCAGGGTGATATACCAGGACCAGGGTGATCATCCTGATGATCCTTATAATTATTACGCGAAGGATTTTTACGCTTTTTCAGACGACCTTGCAGCTTTTAGTCCCAGTACATCAGACGATCTAGTGAGCATACTTCGAAAAAGCATGGGATATATACAATTTGCCCATGAAGATGAAATTGAAACGGTGATGGGTGATCTTGCCAGTTTCCTTGGTGACGCACAACTGGAAAGTTTTATCATGGTGTTGCAGGAAACACTTGGGAAACTTATGCTTCAGGCAAATGAACCAATGTGGCTTGATGGATCAGGTAACCTGATTACAGACAGCTCTGGTGTTCCCGGCATAACAAATCTTAACCTTGGAGATGCCACAAGTGGTATGGATAGCTTGTTGTCGGGTTTGCGGGACATATCAAGTAACGATGAAGAGATGAGAAACAATTTATATGACATCATCAGGGAACTTGGTAATGTCATAACTGGAACTTCGGGCGATGCAGAGAAACCCTTCAGGCAGGTGTTAAGGGAGTTGTTATGTAATTTAGAGGACTATTATACCCAGGGTGGTGATGTCTACACTACCAATCCCTATTATAATACCAATAATTCAAATATCTATGTAAACACAGAATTAAGAAATGCTGTTAAAGAACTCTGGCCGCCGGTGCAAAAGCTGGTGATAAGAGCAGACAGGGAAGGGTCAATTATTCGGGATGCAGACGGTGATGATTCTCCTGTCGATGTTATAGCCGGTGCGTTTAAAAAGCTTGATACGATAGGAATAAACTTGTCAGAATACGATGTAACTTCATCAATAAATGATATGATGCTGTATGATGGCGATGGAAAGGACAGGTCTGCAGATGGGGGTGAGTATTCTTATCTTGATGAGCTTGTGTTTACCCTTCTTGCGTCAAATTACTTCGGGTATAAGGATGGAGGAGATACCGGGGAAGGCAATTATGATCATGGACACGGAGAATCTACTAAGGGTGCAATAACCGTGAATGACTGTCTTTTCAGTATGACATCGGGTGATACATGTGGGATGAATACGTATTCATTATGCCTGGACGACCCTCCTGGTGATAATGTGTACAGAAGCAAGAACTATTTCACATCTGATAACCGGGAAAATTACAAGTATTACATGTATTCCAGTCATCCGGCTAATTTGCTGCTTAGTGGTCAGTGTGTGGGCGATGCGGCTATTCCCAATGGAGGTGTTGGTATCGGGCAGGATGATCATTATACAACCTACTGGGCGGCTGATTCCATAGGTCTGGGTGAACTGAATACTTCCAGGTGGGTGCTTGGCTGGATAGCTAGGTCATGCTGGATGGGAGAGGGGCCATATTATTATGCTCCCG
Source organism: uncultured Leptospiraceae bacterium (assembly GCA_964629365.1). Classification (GTDB taxonomy): domain Bacteria; phylum Spirochaetota; class UBA4802; order UBA4802; family UB4802; genus M55B154. Next base: position 260 of record CAZVRB010000096.1, on the reverse strand, counting down.
ATAAGGCCGGAGAATACCCGGAAATTGTCCAGTTTGACATTAATGGCGACAGTATACCAGAAACCTGTAACGTGTATTACAGGCCAGATGGAAATATATATGCATATGTGTATAAACCCGGAGATGAACCAGCCGGGTGGCAGTATTATTACCCGGTTGATGGAGAATATGATGGTGACAGTAATAGCGATGGTGAGAGGGATAATAGATACAAGGAAGTCTGGTATACGGATTACTATTTAATTAGGAATAAAACTGGT
>CAZVRB010000095.1:0-14236 GCA_964629365.1 uncultured Leptospiraceae bacterium | reverse complement strand
AGATGATGCAAATTCCGTCCGGTTATCTTATGAAATTCACTTGACATTTCGAAATAATACCAATTAATACATAAACCTTGACACTTCACATGGTTTATATACACTTTTTCTATAAACATGTAATTTTTACGCTATTCTAATAGAACACCATTTGCGGTAAAACACCAGAATATAGCGGATAATACTTAACTTGAAGTTCATTAATTTTACACTTTGAATATAAAAACAAAACGGGTATACAACATCTTATGTCAAAATCAGTAGAAGGTACAATCGCATCTCCCGGTATTTCCATAGGGAAGGCATATATATACAAGGGTGATAATATTATCATACCCAAATATACTATTCCGAAAGATAGAATTGATGGGGAGATAGAGCGATTTGATGAATCCCTGGCAAAGACCAAGGAAGATATAAAGGCAATACAGGTTCAGATTGCAAGCAGCCTGTCAGATGACACTGCTGATATCTTCAAGAGTCACCTGATGGTACTTGAAGATCCCATTTTTGACCAGAAGGTTCGAGACACTATCGCCAGGGAAAGCCGTAATGCCGAATGGGTACTCAACGATATATCACTGGAGTTGATCCAGAGCCTCAGTTCAATAGAAGATGAATACCTTCGTGAGAGAATTGTCGATATATCCGACATCAGCAAGCGCATGATCAACAACCTGCAGAAATCTGACATGGTTTCCCTTGCCGATCTTGAAGAAGAAGTTATCGTTATAGCATCAGACCTCACACCATCTGACACTGCCATTATGAACAGAAAGTATGTTCTCGCCTTCGTAACAGACAGGGGGGGCAGAACTTCACATACTGCCATTATGGCACGGGCAATGGAGATACCTGCGTTAGTAGGTACCATTTCATCCACATCAATGATACAGGACGGGGACATGGTTATCGTGGACGCGGTACACGGTAAAGTGATCGTCAACCCTTCCAGGGATGAAATAACCGAGTTCAGGAAATACCAGGATGACCTGAAAGAACTTGAACTTGAACTTTCAAAAATTACAGAACTTCCTTCCCACACGTTAGACAAAGAAAATATTTTTATATACGGCAATATAGAGATACCTGAAGAGATGTCCATTATAAAGGACCACGGGGCACAGGGTATCGGTCTGTTCAGGTCTGAATTTCTTTTCATGGACAGGCACCTGCCGGATGAAGAGAAACAATTTGAAGAATACAGGCGTGTGGTTGAATTTTATAATCCACTTCCGGTTACCATTCGCACACTGGATGTGGGTGGGGACAAAATATACGCCTTTACCAAGCATTACAAGGAGAGAAACCCTTTTCTCGGATGCAGGGCAATCCGTTTCAGCCTGGAAAATGAGCACCTGTTAAGAACGCAATTACGCGCCATTTTAAGGGTGTCCAGTTATGGTAATGTGAAACTCATGTTCCCAATGATCACTACTGTGGAAGAGATATTCAAGGCAAAGGAGATTCTTGAAGATGTAAAACACCAGCTTGACAAGGAGGGGATTTCATATGACAGGGAAATGCCTGTTGGAATTATGATAGAAGTACCCTCAGCTGCCATTAATTCGGATATTTTTGCCAAGTACGTGGATTTCTTTTCCGTTGGTACAAACGATCTCGTTCAGTATCTTCTTGCGGTTGACCGAATCAGCGAGAAAATTGCCTACCTGTATAATCCCCTTAATCTTTCGGTGTTGCGCATGTTGAAACACATCTCACAGGTAGCCACTGAAAACAATGTTGAGCTGTCAATATGCGGTGAAATGGCGGGAGAGCCGAAGTATACCATGCTGCTCCTGGGGCTTGGCTACAGGCACCTGTCCATGAGCTCTGCATTCATGTACCAGATAAAGAGAATTGTACGGGCAGTAACTATTGAAGAATGCGAAAATCTCGTCGATGAATTGATGATTATGGAAAATACTTATGATATTGAAACCACAATGCTTGAACGGGTGAAAGAAAAATTTCCTAACATGATATATTGATACAGGGGATTTTTTGTGTGACAATATATCATGCGGCTTTAAATAGATGAAACCGCCCGCTTCGCTCGATAAACGCAGATGATTAGTGAATAGTGAGCCGTGAGAAGTGAACTGATCACTCGTCACTACAAACTTTTCACCTTTCACTTTTCACTTAATTCCGTTTATCTGCGGTTAAAAATAATTATGCAAAATTGCGATTTCATAGATTATTGTTATAAAGAACTGTTTTCCATTCCCAGGAATCCGTAAAGAGTGTAAAAATGAAATTATACCACGAATTGTCCGAATACTATTTCTCCATTGAGGAAAACCATCGAAACATACATGATGACCTCCAACTGATACTGGAGCTTCTTGCCAATAAAACTAATCCCTCTCTTCTCGACCTCGGGTGCGGCACGGGTGAACATCTCAATGAACTTTACAGGAGAGGAATTCACTGCACAGGCCTTGATAACAGCAAAGACATGCTTACCCATGCAGGTCTTCGATTTCCCGGAACCGCGGAATACGTGGAAGGCTCAATGACCGATTTCGATTATTTTGAAGAATTTGATATGGTAATCTCACTTTTCGGATCATTCAACTACATGCTGGAAGACAGCCAGGTGGACAATGTCTTCTGGAACACCTGGCGGGCCCTCAAGCCGGGGGGACAGGGCCTCTTTGAAATATGGAACGCAATACCCATACGGGAAATCAAAGAGAAAGACATGGACGTGGTTTCAAGAACGAACTACATGAATACCGAGATACAGCGTGAAAGAGGTTTCAACCTGCTTAATTACCCCGCACGAACCATAGTGCAGGTTAATTACCGATACAAGGTAACGGAGAATGGCCAGGAACATGAAATGAGGGACAAACACACTATGCGGGCTTTCAATCGTAACGAGATAACCAGGTTTATCAAGGATAACGGTTTTGCAATAAAGTCCATGTACGCTAATTCCCGTAAAGAGCCGTACACGGACTATTCAAACAGGATACTGATCCATTTTGTTAAAGAGTAGCCGCTTTACCACTTACTCGTATCAATTCTTGGCAGTATCCGTATCCACACTTTCATCTGGCGAATCATCCCGTGTAATCACATGATCATCACGTAATGATTCTTTCCACCTGTCATACAGTATCTTCTTTCGTGCCATGTCCTTGAAAAACTTATCAGGGTCTTCCAGGGCCAGGAAAAACACCTCTTCCATGTTGCTCACCGGATGAATAACTAACTCTTTCATCACGTATTCGGGAATTTTCTCAAGATCTTTCACGTTGTCCCGTGGAATGATTATATGCTTAATCTCACCCCTGTGAGCAGCCAGTATTTTTTCCTTGAGACCGCCAATTGGCAGCACCTTGCCGCGCAGGGTTATTTCTCCAGTCATTGCCACGTCGCATCGAACGGGAATCTGGCTGAAAAGTGACGCCATTACCACACCCATGGTTATACCCGCGGATGGCCCGTCCTTGGGTATGGCACCCTCAGGTACGTGAAGATGTATGTCATGTTTCCTGGTGACATCATCAGGGATGTCATAGTACTGCTGGTTAGCACGAACGTAGGTAAAGGCCGCCTGTGCGGATTCCTGCATGACTTCACCAAGCTTACCGGTAAGCATCAGGTTTCCTTTACCCTTTACCATTGATGCTTCCACCTGCATAACGTCGCCGCCCACTTCTGTCCACGCAAGACCGTTTACAAGGCCGATCTCGCTTTTATGTTCGGTCTCACCGTACTTGAACTTCGTTGGTCCAAGATATTCGTGTATGATCTCTCTTGTGATCTCTCTCTGGTAATCCTTTCCATGCTTCACAACTTCACGGGCAACCTTTCTGCATACCTTTGCAAGAACCCGTTCAAGGCTACGCACACCGGCTTCACGGGAATAATGCCGTATGATGTATAACATCATTTCTTCGTTCATTAAAATATTTTCCGGCTTGAGCCCGTTCTCGATTACCTGTTTGGGAAGCAGGAATTTGAGACCGATATTCAGTTTCTCAGGTTCGGTATAACTGGAGATATCAATGATCTCCATCCTGTCCTGCAATGGAGCGGGTATTCTATGCTGCACGTTGGCAGTAGTAATGAACATTACATCGGAAAGATTATACGAAACTTCCATGTAATGATCTACGAAATTGTCATTCTGTTCCGGGTCAAGAACTTCAAGCAGAGCTGAAGAAGGATCTCCCCTGAAATCAGTAGACATCTTGTCAATTTCATCAAGCAGAAATACGGGGTTGACAGTGTTTGCCTTTTTCATTTGCTGAATAATCCGGCCAGGCAGGGCACCCACATATGTTCGCCGATGGCCCCGTATTTCAGCTTCATCCCGCACACCGCCAAGGGACATTCTTACAAACTCCCTGCCAAGGGCACGGGCAACAGACCTTCCAAGTGACGTTTTACCCACACCGGGAGGGCCTACAAAGCAAAGTATGGGCCCTTTCAGCTTTTTGGAGAGGTGACGTACCGCGATAAACTCGATAATACGATCTTTGACGTCTTCAAGACCATAGTGATCTTCTTCAAGCACATCCATGGCGTGATCAATGTTGCGATTGTCCTTGGTTTTTTTACTCCACGGAACGTCCCGTAACCACTCAATATATGTACGCACAACCGAAGATTCTGCAGACATTGGGGGCATCTTTTCAAGGCGCTTGATCTCTTTCAATGCCTTGCTTCGCGCTTCCTCTGTCATCCTGGTTTCTTCGATGGATTTCTTCAGTTCTTCAATCTCATCTACACCGTCTTCACCCTGTCCCAGTTCTTTCTTGATTACCTTCATCTGTTCGTTCAGGTAATACTCTTTCTGGGTTTTCTCCATCTGCTTGCGAACTTTTCCCTGTATCTTCTTTTCAATGTACATTACCTCGATCTCACCGTTGATGAACTCGATGAGTTTCTCGAGGCGTTCGGCAGGATTTCCTGTTTCCAGCAATGTCTGCTTGAACTCTACCCGCATATTTACATATGAAGCTACCACGTCTGTCAGGTGTGAAAGCTCATCTATCTGGTTTACCGTTGTCAATGCTTCCTGTGGAACTTTCTTATTAACCTTTATATACTTTTCAAATGTTTCAAGCAGGCTACGCTTAAGTTCTTCAACATCGTTTTCAGGTTCGCCCATTCTCTCGATGTTTCGTATATTTACACGATAATAATCCTCTCCGTTGTCATCAAATTCAGATATATATGACCTGGAAAGACCCTCAACAAGCACCTTTATTGTGCCATCGGGAAGTTTCAGCAGCTGTAAAATCTCAGATACTGTTCCAACTTCGTATACATCATCTTTTACCGGGTTGGTAACCTGCGCGTCAGTCTGGGTTGCCAGTACAATCAACCTGTCACCCTGCATAGCCGCGTCAAGAGCATTGATTGACATCTCTCGCCCCACGAAAAGTGGAATTACCATATGAGGAAAAACCACTACATCGCGTAGTGGTAATAATGGGTATTCTTTATTATAATCAATATTTTTCATATGTTATGACCTCGGAATAGTATCACCTGTCTCAGGCGCTTTTTTCCTCGCTTTTATACTCAATTACAGGATCCTTGTTTTCACTCACAGTATCCCTGTTAATAACGACTTTGCTTATTGATTCCTTCGAAGGAATCTCGTACATGAGATCCATCATAACCTTTTCAAGCACAGCCCTGAGCCCCCTGGCCCCCGACTCTCTTTCTATGGCGATGTTGGCAATCTCGGTAATAGCTTCATCTTCGAATTGTAACTCAACATCCTCAAAAGAAAACATCTTCTCATACTGCTTGATGAGGGCGTTTTTAGGCTCAGTTAAAATTCTCTTCATTGCTTCATTATCAAGTTCGTGAAGAACAGCGTTGATAGGCAGCCGTCCCACAAACTCGGGTATAAGACCATATTTTATGAGATCTTCAGTATGCATTTTTTCAAGCACATTGAAGTCCTGCACATCCTTTACAGACTTTATCTCGGCCCCGAATCCCATGGTTTTATTACCAACACGGGCACTCACGATCTTATCAAGACCCACAAAGGCTCCACCGCAAATAAACAGGATATTTCGAGTATCGATGGAAATAAATTCCTGGTGAGGATGCTTTCGTCCACCCTGTGGGGGCACATTGGCCGTGGTTCCTTCTATTATCTTCAGCAATGCCTGCTGAACACCTTCACCCGATACATCGCGGGTAATGGATGGATTGTCTGATTTTCGGGTAACCTTGTCGATCTCATCGATATAGATGATACCCAGTTCGGCCCGCTTCACATCACCGTCAGAATTCTGTATCAATTTGAGCAGGATGTTTTCAACGTCTTCACCCACGTAGCCGGCTTCTGTTAATGATGTGGCATCAGCTATGGCAAAAGGAACTTTCAGTATTTTTGCCAGTGTCTGGGCCAGAAGGGTTTTCCCTGATCCCGTTGGCCCGATAAGGAGAATATTACTTTTTTCAAGTTCAACATCACCCTTCCGCAGGTTGAAGTTACTGTTTATTCTCTTGTAATGATTATATACAGCCACGGAAAGCATCTTCTTGGCGTACTCCTGTCCTACAACATACTCATCCAGGATATCCTTGATCTCTTTTGGCCTGGGGAGGTTGGTAAGCACTTCGGCTCCGTTTTCCAGTCCCCATTCTTCATCAATTATCTCGTTACACAGATCAATGCATTCATCACATATATATACATCCGGCCCTGCTACCAGTTTTTTAACGATGTCCTGGCTTTTACCGCAAAAAGAGCAGTACAGGTTTTTCTTCTCGTCCCTGGGATCTTTCTTTTTTGTTGACATGCTTACCTCTTCACTTTGAATCTGTTACTAAAATTACTTCTTGTCCTTGTTCTCTTCTTTGACTATTACCTTATCAATTATACCGTATTTAACGGCTTCTTCGGCATCCATGAAAAAGTCCCGGTCTATATCTTTCTCAATCTGTTCGAGCGGCTGACCGGTATGAAACACGTATATATCGTTCAACCGTTTCCTGATTTTCATGATCTCACGGGCATGTATCTCGATGTCAGAAGCCTGCCCCTGGTAGCCGCCTGAAGGCTGATGAATCATTATCCTTGAATTTGGCAGGGTGGATCGCTTTCCCTTTGCCCCGGCCGCCAGCAGCAATGAGCCCATGGATGCCGCCTGTCCAATACATATTGTTGCCACGTCAGGTTTAATATACTGCATTGTATCGTAAATTGCCATTCCCGATGTTACCACACCACCAGGTGAATTAATATATAGAAATATATCCTTATCAGGATCTTCCGCTTCAAGAAAAAGCATCTGCGCGATAATAAGACTTGATATATGATCGTCGACGGGTTCTCCAAGAAATATTATCCTGTCTTTTAACAGGCGTGAATAGATATCGTAAGAACGTTCGCCCCTTGATGTTTGTTCAACTACTATAGGAACAAGACTCATATGAAATATCTCCTTGATGAAAAATGTATTTTTTTATAAGATACTAAAACACTTCAAAAATTCAAGCATTTTAGCAGATATGATGCGTATATTCTATGTGTCGGCATGAGATTTGATGTTACATCATATCTTTTTTAGAAAAAATGTTTACCATTACGGTAAACATTCTTTTAGTATTCTGTCACTACTAAACATAGCGAATATTGAACAATATTCAAAAATTTATTCCTGCTTCATAAACTCCTCAACTGACACAGGTTTCTTCTGTTTTACCTGCGCGTTGTCATAGATGAAATCAAGGGCGGAGTCAAGAACCAGCTCGTTTTCAATATTTTCGCGCGATCCTTTCTCTTTTACCAGTTCTTCTATCTCTTCAACCGACCTTTCATTCTTCTCGGCTATCTGCTGAATCACCTTTTTATAGTCTTCTTCAGATGCCTGCAGCTCTTCTTTTTTCGCTATCTCGGCCAGCACCAGGGTTGTTTTAATGCTGTTTACCGCTTCTTCACGCATCTTCTCTGACAATTCATTCACATCCATGTTGAGTACAGAGGCGAATTCATTTATGTCCTGTGCAAAATATCCTACCCTCTGCTGCACACGCTGAAAAATGGATTCCATCTCCTTGGATACCATGGTCTCGGGTAGATCGAAGGTGCTGTTCTCTACAATCTCTTTCAGCAGTTTTGACTTTACATCTGCTTTTGATTTTTCTTCAACGTACCTTTCAAGATTTTCCCTTATCTTTGACTTCATTTCATCCAGTGTTTCGTACTCACCAAGGTCTTTAGCGAATTCATCGTCAAGTTCGGGAAGATCCCTTTTGTTTATTTCGTCTACTTTTACAAGGTAGGTAACTTTCTGTCCCTTGAGTTCGTCAACGGAATAATCTTTCGGATATTTCACCTTGATCTCTTTTTCATCACCAACCTTCATGCCGGGAAGATCTTTATCAATGGAGTAGTCCTCTTTGCTTTTCCCCACTACGAGGGTAAAGGGCCGGTACTCTACAGAGTCCACTTCCTCTTTATCCACGTTGTCGACACGTTTCATCTGCACGGCAACCTGGTCGCCCTTCTCTACCACCCCGTCATCTTCTTTCTTTGAGATTGTGGCATGCTTGTCCTGCAATTCCTCAACTTCACGCTGAATGTCCTGGTCGGTCACTTTGGCATTCTGCTGTTCAGCCGAAAGCCCCTTGTAATCGTGAAGCTCAACAGTGGGGGGGACTTCAAAGGTGATAGTGCACGTGAAAGGTTTATTACGATCAATTGAATCAAAATCAAACTCGGGAGGACCTATGGGAGTATACCCCTTCTCATTGAGCACATCAAAATATGCCGCCTTCAACAGGTTTTCGGCAGCTTCGTCATTCGCGATATCCTGAAAGCGCTGCTCAATAATGTTGATGGGCACCTTTCCCTGCCTGAACCCGTCAATTTTAGCTTTCTGCTGTATAGACTTGAAAACTTTTTTGTATTCTTCTTCCACCTTATCCTGCGGAACCTCGACCTGAAGTTCCATCTTCGCGTTATCCAGTTTCTTATCTTTAACGTCCAATTTGTTTCTCCCTGTATATATAAAATATCTGGTTGTACCAATAGATCATCATGATAACTTGTAAGAGCTGATTATGTGGGATCATGGTATAAATGTAGCAACACTCGTACGAACATCCAATGAAAGCGTTTAATCGTCAAACAATTTTCTATATTTATTGATTCTCTCATTCATTAGTATAGGGTATTATGATATCAACACGGGTGCCGTCAGTATTGGAAATGGTATACTCTCCCCTGCACTGTCGTACCATGGCATCAAAGATTGTCAACCCGAAACCGAAACCTGCCGGTTGCAGCATCTGGTCGGGTATACCTCTGCCATCATCCCGGACACTTACCCTGAGATTCTGGTTTTCGTCCAATGTTACTGAGATATCTATCATGCCCGCGCTTCTGTCTTTGAAGGCATACTTGAATGCATTTGTCAGCAGTTCGTTTACCATAATGCCCAGGGGAAATGACAACCGTGCCGGTATCCACACTTCCACTATGTCTTTTTTAATCGTAACCGATGTTGACAGCGTGTACGCCTGGATGATTGAATCGGCAACATCACAGAGGAAAGGCCTGATGTTAAGCCTGCTCACCTGCTCTCCCCGGTACAGTGTATTATAGATGCTGCCCATGATACGTATCCTGTTGAATATCTCGTCAAGGTTCTTTGAAACTTCCGGATTATCCGCAGATTTCGCCTGCAGTGAGAGCAGGCTGCCTATCACGTTCATATCGTTCTTGATGCGATGATGTACCTCCCGCAGCAGTATTTCCTTCTCCAGGAGGAGATTTTCAATTTCTTTCCTGGCTTTTTTTATTTCTGTAATATCCTGGAAATTTTCCAGTACATATTCCCTTCCGTCAAGAACCAGCCTCCTGGCGTTCTTGAGGACGGGGACACGGCTGCCATCTTTCTGTTTTACCGTTGTCTCCATGGATGCAAAATCAGGTTGTCCCTCCTCCCAGATTGGACACATCTTCGATTCGCTTCCTTTTGGACAGATAATATCGCATTTTTCCCCGATAAGTTCTGTCAATTCATAGCCGGTCACCTGGCAGGTTCGGTCGTTCACCTGGAAGATGGTATATTCATCGTCAATTATAATGGTACCACCAGGCATGTTCTGCAGAATTGCCTGAAGCATATTGCGATTATTCTCAAGGTTATTCATGGTATCCCTGATGTGTGATATATCAATCGCGATACCCCGTAAACCCTGAATTGTACCGTCCTCAACTATGAGTGAAGAACTTATTATTGCCGGAAAGATTTGTCCGTTCTTCCGTAAAGCCCGGTATTCGACGGGACCTACTTCTTCACCGTGTATCAGCCTTGCGATGTTTTGGGTTACCCGTTCACGGTCTTCAGGTATAACCATGTCCACTGCCTTCAATTCATTTCCAAAGTCTTCCCGTGTATATCCCATCACCTCAAAAGCTGCCCTGTTTCCGTATATTATCCTGCCATGAATATCGGTTTCAAAAACTATCTCGGGAAGCATATCAGCAAGTTCGCGAAAACGCCTTTCACTCTCCTGCAATTTCTTTTCAATTAACCGCTTTTCAGTTACCTCGCGGGACAACTCTATATAGGCGGTAATTTCACCCTCTTCACAGACAGGATATACATTCACTTCCCATTCTCTGCCGGATGGACTGGTGGCGGTATAGTTTTTCTGCCGGCATTTTTCTTCATCCATCTGTACCGGGCAATTCTCACAGGGCTCCATTCTTCCATGCCATGCCTGGTAGCAGTGCATACCTTCTACTTCACCAGGTTTCTTTCCAACAGCTTTACATGCAGCACTGTTTGCCCATACTATTTTCATGCCGGGGGTATAATACACCACGTGTTCGTACATGGCATTAAGTATTAAAGACTTTTCATATTCAGATTTTCTGATCAGTCTTTCATTTTTCAGCTGTCCTGTCATGTCGGTAACGGTTACAATCTGTCCCTTCTGGTGGTCATCAGGATCGAGGGATTGAGCCATGATCATCGCGTCAAGTTCCTGCTCGTTTTTATCCGCCAGCCGGGCAAAAACCTGCCCCCTGCCGGTTTGCTGTACCTGTGCATATAATTCATCACCGACACGCCGATATTCTTCCGTATCGGGATAGAGCACCATATCATCCTGCTCCAGGTATTCAAGCTGATCAAACTTGAGCATTTCATACATGACCTTATTTGCCCATACCCGTTTTCTATTCTTTACCAACCCAATTCCGATTGGAGAGGCGTCAAGAATTGCCTGCAGGGTTGCCCGGCTTTCCTGAAGTTCATTCTCATATTCCAGCCTTTCGGTTACATCAGCACAAAATGCCATATAGCAATCATTGTCAAGGGGTACTACATCAAGGGAAATCAAAATAATACTGCCATCTTTTCTTTTCAGGGCGACAATATCATTATATTCTTCTGACTGCCTCGCGCAATTGAAAGATTTGACTGCAAATTCGTGCTTTTCAGCTGGAGCCAAATCAAATATGGTCATTTCAAGTAATTCGTCACGGGTAAAGCCTGTCAACCTGCAGGCTTCATGGTTTACGTCAATATATTGCCCGTTGTGGTTGACCACGAATATGCCGTACGGTGCTTTTTCAATATATGTCTGAAATTTTTCTTCTTCTCGAAGTGTTTTCCGATGGGCCTCGTAAAGTTCAAATGCCATGTTAATCGACTCCATCAACACGAATTCACCTGAATTCTTTACCACGTATCCATACCGGGTAATACCCTTTATCCTGTCTACCATCTCCTTTTCCGTGTGACTCGTGAGAAACACGATGGGAAGCATACGCAATTTCATGATACGTTCAGCCGTCTCTGTACCGTCCATCCCGGCGCCCAGGTCGATATCCATGAGTACCAGGTCTATGGACTGGCTACCCGTGACGATTTCCAATGCCTCTTCACCGCTCATAGCGGTTATCACCCTGTATCCATAGGATTCAATTGTCTGTGACTGTGAAAGGGCAATGATTGTCTCGTCTTCCACAAGTAATATTGTTTTATTCCGCATATGCTTACCTGGATACCTGCTGAAACTTTGCAGGATAGCCTTGAATGTATTAATGATATATTAATGACGATAGCACATTGTCACCTGGAGCCAATATTTTGCATATACATTGCATGTCATTAACATATTTATGCACATTCTATTTGGCATATATTTTTCCTGAAAATGAAACCTTATTGACTATCAATTTTTTTATTTATACCCTGCAACAGGTGGTGTGATATACTCATACACATCTTCATGATACGGGTATTTCAACACAAAGGGAAAGAATGCATGAGCGATAAGATATCACGAAGAACAATACTTCTGGTTGAAGACCAGGCAGTAATTGCCATGGACGAGGCAAAAAGGATCGAGCGATTCGGGTATGACGTAATTACCGCCCACTCCGGTGAAGAAGCAGTAGATCTTTGCCGGGAAAACGCGAACATCCACCTTGTGCTCATGGATATCGACCTGGGCTCCGGCATGGACGGCACTGAAGCGGCAACCCGGATACTGGAAAATCAAGAAATTCCCATAGTTTTTCTCACTTCACACGCGGAGAAAGAATACGTGGACCGGGTAAAACAGATTACCCGCTACGGGTATGTCCTTAAAAATTCCGGTGATTTTGTACTCCAGTCTTCCATTGAAATGGCATTTGAACTCTTTGATGCCTTTACCAGGCTTAAAGAACATCAACAGGAAATAAAAAAGAATGAAGCATTTTTAACAAAAATATTTGAAATTCTTCCAATTGGACTATGGATAGCAGACGAGAATGGCACCCTTCAAAAGGGAAATCCCGCGGGGGTGCAAATTTGGGGTGACGAGCCCCATGTTGGACAGGAAGAATACGGTGTGTTCAAGGCCCGCAGGCTCCCCTCCGGAGAAGAAATACAGCCTTATGACTGGGCACTGGCACACAGTATCAACGAAGGCATTACCGTGAAGGATGAGTTACTGGAAATTGATACATTTGACGGCAAGAAAAAGATTATACTGAACTATACCGCACCGGTTCTCGATGACAACAACAACACACAGGGAGCCATCATAGTAAACCAGGACATTACTGACCGTAAACTGGCTGAAGACACGTTACTTGAAAAGGAAGAGAAATACCGAAACCTCTTCGTAAACGCCCCGCTTGGTATGTTTCGCTCCACACTTGATGGCAGGTTCATAGAAGTAAACCAGGCCCTGGCCCACATGCTGGGATATGAATCACCCCAACAGGTTTTGCAGGAAATCCACAATATCGCGGAGCAGATTTATATCAGGAGTGAAGAACGGGCACATATCATTGAAGAACAATTACAAACCGGAAATACACAACATTATATTAATCACTACCGCATGCGTGACGGCTCTGAATTTACTGCCAACCTGTACCTGTCAACTATCCATGATGAGAATGGTGAACCCGAATATCTTGAAGGTATAGTTGAAGATATAACCGACACACAAAAAATGGAAGAACGTGTCGAACGTTTATCCATATTCCAGGATTCACTTCTAGACAGTATTCCCGCCCCCGTTTTTTACAAGAATACTGATGGACGGTATATAAATATAAACCGTGCATTCACGGATTTTTTTGGCATGGAAGAAAAGGATGTTATTGGCAAAAGAGCCGGCGACATTGCGCCCACACATCTGGTCGAGATATATGAAAAAAAAGATGCAGAACTATACAGGACAGGGGGAAACCAGATTTACGAAACACAAATACTGGATACCAGCGGCAACTTTCATGATGTCATTTTTCACAAGACCGTTTTTAAAACTGGCAATGGTAAACCGGGAGGTATAATCGGTGTTATTCTGGATATCACCAGGATGAAACATGCTGAACACAGGCTGGAAGAAAGTGAACACAAGTATCGTCTTATATTCAACAACGCACCACTTGGACTTATTCGGTTTGATAATGACGGCGTGATTACTGAATGCAATGATTTATTAATGGCCATCATAGGTTCAAGCCGTGAGAAGCTTATCGGACTGAACATGCTTCAATTACCCGATACAAGAGTTACTGGTTCAATCCTGCAGATGTTCGAAGAAAAGAAGACCACTTCTATTGAGATCATGTATTCGTCGGTAACGGCAGACAAGGTAACCCCTATTCGCATTATCTGCGCACCTGTTATCCTGGATAACGGCAAGCCGAACGGCGGCATAATTATCATTGAAGATATTACCGAACGAAAGCAAACAGAGAATGAACTTCGTCAAAGTGAAGAAC
>CAZVRB010000094.1:0-14268 GCA_964629365.1 uncultured Leptospiraceae bacterium | reverse complement strand
CAGCCATAGGCACCTTCGTAGCATTTCCCTTTCTTACTAAGTTTTTTACGGGATAAATAGTATCACGCGGAGACGCTGAGGAAGGGTACGAACTCTCCGCGTTCCCCGCGTCTCCGCGTGATACTAATTGTGTCTTAGTGAATCGATCCCGTGCATACCTTTATTCAGACCGAAACCGGGCAGGCGTCAAGGGCCAGTTCGATCTCTTCACGCACTATACCTTTACTTTCAGACCGGAAGCTTTCCAGAGCTTTTTTCGCTTCTGCACCTCCAAGCCTTCCAAGGGCCCAGGCGATCATTCCTCGAACCCGTTCATCGTCATTTTCTTTGAAGGCTTGTATCAGCTCAGAAACATATTTCTGATCCAGGGTATTGCCCATTACACGGGCCACGTTCATCTTCCATCGCCACATGTCATCGGGTGACATGTAGAACATGTGGGGCCAGATCTTCGCGGTAAAGTACTCACGGTCCATGTGCAGAAGTTTCACCAGGTCAAAATCGTCCGCCTTTGCCACCACCTTTTCGTTCACCGGCAGGTCTTGTGACATCCAGGCCCTGTTTCGGGGACAGACGTCCTGGCAGCGGTCGCAGCCGTAGACATACAGGCCCATGGGTTCGCGAAGTTCACGGGGGGTAAGCCCGTCACCGTAATAGGTGAGAAAGGAGATGCATTTTTGAGGGTCGATCTTGCAGTTTCCCTGCAATGCCCTGGTGGGGCATGCTGATACACACGCATTTCGGCACCAGTCGGGACAACCCAGGCGAACCGTCGGCTGATCCGGTTCAAATTCATGATCAATGACAATGGCAATCGGCAGCACCCATGAGCTCTGTCGTGAGGTACGGTTGGCATACAGCAGGCAGTTCTTACCGAAGGTGCCAAGGCCCGCCCTGGCCGCGGCAACCCGATGGGGGAGATTGAAGGGCACCTTGGAGTCGATACCGTTGTCCCGCAGAAATGAGCGAAACTTTTTGATGCGCAGGGCCAGCCCGTCACGGGTTACCCGGTCATCATCAAGATAACAGCGGCCGAAATACGGTTCCAGTGACTTCGGGAAGGATTTTTGATAATATTCCTCCAGCACCACGATCACTGTTCTGGCACCTGGAAGTATGCTCTTGGGGTCAGAGCCGTCAAGCAGGGCAAGGCCAAGGGCCTCCGCCCAGCCGTAATCTTCATGCCTGCCCTCCAGAAGTTCACGATGATGGGCAAACGGTTCTGCAGTGGTAAAGCCCACGTCCCCGAAGCCGCACTGGTATGCTTTTTCAATTACCTTTTCCCGGCTCAGCATGCCCGTCCCCCTGTATCGTAGTTTTATAGCTTTCAAGAAACTGCTTCAATAATTCAACGGTGTCACTAATATCCGACTCATTTTTTGTGGTCTTCACCATCATGATGCCCCCCTCCATTGAGGAGATGATATAACGGGCCATCTTGCCGCTATCAATATCTTCACGCAATTCGCCCGCCTTCCGGGCGTCGTCCAGCAACCTCTTAATCCACGCTGCCCACTGGTTAAAGACTTCCTTTACTGCATCGGTGAAACGGGGGTCACGGTCTGCCATTTCAAGGGCGGTATTACCGAAAATACATCCCCCAACGAAACCACGCTGTCGGTGGAAATCCATAACCGCGTCCAGCATGCTGAAAACTTTCTCGAGGGATGTTGCTCCCTTTACCCTTTCTTTCAGGTATATGGTATACTGACGTTTTGCCTCATCAATCACCGCAAGGCCCAGTTCTTCCTTACTGTTGAAATGGAAGTAGAGGTTACCCTTCTTGACACCCGTAACATTTACTATATCATTCATACTGGTGGCGTTGAATCCACCCGTGTAGACCAGCTCCATGGCACGACGCACAACCTTCTGCCTGGTATCCCGTCCCTTTGTTTTTTGCATGACTGCACTCCTTGTATACTGACCGGTTGGTACATTTTATGCATATAGATATTCCTGTCAACATTATTTCATTGAAAACAAGAAGGGTCGGAGCCTTATTTCCCATGGAAAATATTCTGGACAGGACAAGATAATATGGCCATTATGTAACAATACAAAATTCGTAATCGCAACACTCCCCTGATCCAATCATCTTCATACCAACAGTCCGTGTTTCGATTACAGAAATATATTGAACACACTGATAATTATTATTTTAAGGAGGAGTTTCATGAAAAAGATAACAGTAACCTTCGTTATCATGGCAATGGCACTGGCCGTTGTGGCGTGCGGTTCAAAGGAATCGTCTTCTGAGAAGACCACTGAACCGAAAACAGAGGCAGAATTCCAGGCAGCAATGAAGGACCTGGGTATCAGCATGTACGAGGGTTCAGAGATTACCGGCATCAAGACTGGTTCGAACAGTGAACTCTACACCTTTGTTCCCGCCGACAAGGGCGACGCAAATGCCATCATGACCCATTATAACGAGCAGTTAAAAAACGCTTTCTCCGGAAAGGGTGAATGGGTACAGCAGATGCAATCCAACAAGTCCATCATGTACAGGAAAGGCTATACAGGCTGGGTTTTTGGCGTGCTTTTAGGGAAAGCAGAGGGCAAGGACGGAAGCAAGGTCACCCTCACCTACGGGGATAATGCTGTTTCATACTAATCGTTTTTATTTCACGGGTAATGCGTGAATCCTCATGCGCAACATGCACCAGCAATGATGAATAAGAAGGTATGCGTATTGTGCATGAGGGCCCTGTTATATTTTATGCCTCTTCGATAGCATGTTTTGCCCGTTCAAGCAGTTCTTCTGCACCCTCGGCGATAGAACGGGAAGTGTTGGTGAGATCCTGGATCTCGTCTACCATCTTTGATACTACCGAATTCATCTCTTCAATGGCCTTTGTTGAAGCCTCGATGGCTTCTTTCTGTTCCTCGGTGCCGGTTCCGATATTGCGTGCCATTTCCACGTTGTTCATCATCTGGTCGATGATGGTTTTTATGTATTTTTCTTCAAGCATGATGCTGTCCTGAAGAAGTTTTATTTTCTCGGAACTCTGCCCCATTCGGTCGATCAGTCCTTTCAGCATATCCGCCGTTGTACGGATAACACCCACTCCTTCTTCAGTGGTATGTGTACTCTTTGAAAGAACCGACTCGATCTCTTTCACGCTATCGGTGGTCTGGGTTGCCAGTTTTCCGATCTCGTCTGCCACCACCGCAAAACCCCTGCCGTAATCCCCCGCACGGGCGGCCTCTATACTGGCGTTCAACGAGAGAAGGTTTATCTGATCGGCGATATCCACTATCATGGAGATGGTCTCAGCGATGCGGGTACTCTGATCGCGGATGGCACCGATAGTATTCTGTATATCAGATATCCGCTCATTGGCTGTACTGGTATCGGCAACCACGCTGTCCACATCATTTATAGCCGCTTCAAGATTCTCCCGTGTCTCTGACTTGATATTTCGAAACTCGTTAATTATCTCTTCCATTATCTCGTTACCTGACACCTGCTCACCGGAGATAGTGGATATATTCTCAGCCGACCCTAAGAGCTCTTCAAGGGAAGCGGATATCTCCTCGAATGTGCTGGCCTGTGTCTGCATCTTATCGTTGAAGCTTCCGGTAAGGCTATCCTGCCGGTTCACCTGTTCGGCCAGCCCGTCCATCTTCTCCTTGATCTGCCTGGTCATCTCGTGCTGGGCACGTGCCTGCTCCTGTATCTTGTCACGCTGTGCGGTGGTCTGCTCATCGTACTTGTCGATTACCGGTATTGTTCTATATGAGAGCCAGCAAAGAAGGCCGAACATGAGTATGAAAAAGATCTCCCGCAATAGAACAATCTTGTCAGTTACGGGTGCACCGTTTTCCATGGCAAATAACGACACCTCACCACCCCTGGAGATAGCGAAAACAACAAAAAAGGACCATACAACTAACGCGAAAACACTGTAAAAAATAAACGCCCGTCTATTATGCTGTAGTTGCAGCATGATAACCAGCACGATCATCAGTATGGAGGTATTATACGACTGCAGGGCAAAAGTCCATCCCACATCAAACCCGTACTTGAACTTGGCGATCATGGGCATTGCCACAGTAAGAAAGCCCAGTATCCAGATAAGCAGGTTAGCCGTTTTATGATGTTTTTTGCGGGAGTATATGGTATAAGCTATGACGAGACACGTAATGTTAACGATAAGGGGTGGGAGCACTTCACTCCATTCCACGTTGGCTACTATTTGAAATATCTCCGCGATTACCGCCACAATGAGATACGCAACCAAATAGGTGAAGCTGTTCTTTATGATCAAGACATCTTTTGCCGTATATATTCTTTCAGTCATTGCAACCACCCTTTCTCCGAATTTCGAAAATCCGCCCAATAATCCGGAGCCACTTTATACGAATACGTTCAGTATACAAGAATAAATAAGTAATTTACTTATATTATTCATTACTTATGTAATACCACAAACCACCCAACCCTTCATTAATTTACATATCTTTCAGGCACTTTTCCAGCTTATCACGTATTCCTGGTTTTTCCCCGGCAATGGGGCTTCTTTGTCAGTTATCCAGACTCCGTTGAGATCCATCCCGGCGGCGGCACGCTGAAAATGACACATGGCTATTCCCATGTCCACACGCTGCAGGTCAAGAAGCCCGAAAAGCTTCTTGCTGCTGCCGGAATAACCCCCCGCTCTGTCCAGGTAGAAATGGAAATTGTCATTACTGCCCCGAACAACCCGCCATGGCTGCTTATTGGAGGCAGAAGGAGCCCTCCGCACCATCTCCAGCGCGTCAGCGTACATCCCCGCACCCGCCTGGTCAAGCCGGCCATGAAAACTCCCATCGAAGAACAGTTCTTCCCATGGTTTTCGCCTGCTGGATCCCGCGGAGAAGCGTATCATTGCATCCATCATACTCTTTTTCTTCGCCGGGTATCCAACCGACACCACTGCCGGCAGCAGTTCATCGTGACGCAGCCCTATGGCACCGGCAAACGCCGAACGGCTGAAAGTGCCGCCCAGCCAGCAGGTACCAAGCTCCATGTCGGTGGCAAACAGGATAACATGTTCCATGATAAAGCCAAAATCCTCAAGGTTCTTCTCACCTTCACCCACGGCACCGATAAAAAACCCGGCTGGATTTCGAATTACACCGTATGTGCCGAAGTTCTTTAATGACTTCTCGTCATCAGGTGAGGCGGCCTTTAGCTGAAGGCGAACATTACTATCAAAAGGAGTGGCGGGCACATCATCGATACAGGCTTCAAGCTCAAGCCTGTCATCATCTGAAAGCTTCTCTTGCCGGTAGGTTCGGCAGGAATAGCGTTTCGTAACTATTGTATGTAGTGATTCCGAGAATTCCATGGTCTCAACATATTACCATACGTGAGCAATATATTCCCAGCATATTTTTTCATTTTTCGAATATGGTGTGAAACCAGTAAATACTCGAATTATTGTTGACATACATATGACATTATAATAATTTAGTCACACTGGTTGAACAACCAACCATTTATCTGGTATTACTATACCAGCACGGCAATTAACAGACACACAGCTTGCTGTCATGTCCGCCAGGCCCACATTCAGCACTCCCCTGCGTGACAACCCCTACCAGTCTGAATGCCGTGTAATTCCAGCAGGGAGAGTGATTTTATGAAATTACCTTTTAAGAACATTGGCCACATGCTTGAAAAACAGGCCGGCAGTTTCCAGGATAAGACCATCATCCGGTTTGATGACTGGAATATCTCCTATACCGAACTTGAAGATATGAGCTCCCGGGTAGCATCAATGCTGATTGACCTGGGAGTGCAAAAAGGTGACAGGGTATGCCTGATGATGGATAATTCACCGGAATTCCTGTTCACCTATTTCGGCATAATACGTGCCGGCGCAATAGCCGGACCAATAAACTGCTGGTGGCAGGACAGGGAGATCCGGTTCCTGTTAAATGATTCTGCCGCTGTGGCCCTGGTATTTGACGCCGCCTACCGGGACAGGATTGATAAACTGGGCCCGGATGCTTCAGCATTAAAGCACATTATAGAACGGGATGGTGCCGATGACCGGTATATTTCATACCAGAGTCTTATTGAAAAGAGGGGATCTGAACCCCTGCCCGAAATCGGCCTTGATGACGTGTCAACCATCGTGTATACTTCTGGAACAACCGGCAATCCCAAGGGGGTGCTTCTCACTCACGGGAATATTCTCACCAACTCCTGGCAGGCAGGTAAGCTGGCTTCCATTAGCAACAATGACGTGGTATTATGCTTTCTGCCCCTTTTCCACGTGAATGGCCTGGTTATCACCGGCATAGCTCCCATTTTTGCCGGGGCACAGATTATTCTTCGCAAAAACTTTTCCGCCACAGATTTTTGGGAATGCGTATCGAAATACGGAGTAACCATTTTCAGCGGTGTTCCCACCATTTACCAGATACTCCTGGCAACCCCCTTTGATGAAAAACTGGACCTTTCCTCCCTCAGGTACGGAGTATGCGGTGCAGCACCCATGCCGGTTGACACCATACAAAAATTCGAGAACCAGTTCAACATGACAATTATTGAAGGGTACGGTCTCACCGAGGGTACGGCCGGTGCCACTGCCAATCCCATCGACGGGGTAAGGAAGATCGGCTCAATAGGCGTTCCTTTCGCCGAAAGCAGCGTGAAACTCTTCGACGATGATGACAACGAAGTTTCGCAGGGTGAAGTTGGCGAGATCGTTATACAGGGGGGAAACGTGATGAAGGGATACTTTAACCAACCGGAAGAAACTGCAAAAACCCTGCGAGGTGGATGGCTGCACACAGGTGACATGGCCTACCAGGATAAAGATGGGTACTTCTTCATCGTGGACAGGAAGAAAGAGATGATCATACGGGGTGGTGAAAACATTTACCCGAAAGAAGTTGAAGAGATCATCTTCTCTCATCCGGCAGTGCAGGAAGTGGCGGTTGTGGGCATCCCGGATGACATGTACGGCGAGGAAGTCATGGCATGCCTGGTACCGGTTCCCGGGGCAACCATCAATTCCGAGGAATTCAGGGCATGGTGCAGGGAAAACATGGCCTCCTACAAGGTGCCAAAGCACGTTGATGTACGAGAGGCCCTGCCAAAGAATATACTTGGCAAAATTCTCAAGAAGGAACTGAAAACTGAGCTCGCAAAAGAGGGCAAAGTAAATACGGCTGGATCAAAACGGGAACAACCGGCATAAAAACCGGATTGACGTTACTTCTGCCATTGTATACCTTTACATATCTTATTCCTGATTAGAGAAGATATACTTATATACATGGTGGATTCAACATGGAACGAATACGACAGTTTTTCCTTGCTTCTTACAGCGGTACCGGCTATCTCATGGAAGCCAGGAGCCGCCTGCTCATGGTATTTGACCTGGTTTTCATTGTCCTTATACTGTTGCTGCAACTGAGCATGGCTTTTGTAGGCTGGGAAGATTTCCTTAAAACACTGTATATCACTCCCTTCCTTATAGCAGGCTTTGTGATCAGTCTCACCCTTCTAAAGAATGGAAGGTATTTCGGTGCCGCCAACACCCTTATCGGTTTCGCCTCGGCGGCGGTAGTCGGTGGCCTGCTGCGTGAACCCTTTATGAACCCTGAATTTGCCTACAGCAGTTACATCTATTTCGTGTACCCCCTGCTCATTATGTGTGTTATTTTCACCAGTAAAAGAACCCTCACCGTGGTATCTTTGTCGTTTATCATAACCAACATCATCCTGTTTGTCATCATGACAAACATTGTGCAGTACTCAATGGACAAGCAGGTGATGATAGCCTTCAACAATATCAACTTCTCCATTATCTTTTTCTATATCATCGCCATGGCGGTTACCCGTATTTTCAACCGATCCATTGATCTTGCCAACCAGGAAAGCACACGAAACCTCAAGAGCGTGGAGTTCATCCAGGAAATGCTGGATGACGGCACACAGAACCTTGTCAGCGGAATGAACGAGATGTCCGAGATGTCACGGGACTTTGCCGACAGGGCACAGGAACAGGCATCATCGGTAGAAGAGGTGACGGCCACCATCGAGGAGATCTCCGCCGGGATTGAAAACGTTGCCGGGTTTGCCCGCAACCAGGACCAGGGCCTGGAAGAGATGACCGCCGTACTGAATGAACTGTCGGATATCATAGGGGGGCTTGACGCAACCATAAACGATTCACAATCTGCCATGGATGACATAACCGACAAGGCGGGATCGGGCGAACGGGCGCTGCGGGACATGGAAAAGAACATGGGCAACATCCGTCAAAGTTCAGAGCAGATGACCGGCATAATAGGCATTATCAATGACATCTCTGACCAGATCAACCTGCTTTCCCTTAACGCCGCCATCGAGGCTGCCAGGGCGGGAGATTCAGGCCGTGGTTTTGCCGTGGTGGCCGACGAGATATCCAAGCTTGCCGACCGCACCGCCACCAGCATCAAGGACATCAACGCCCTGATCAAGACCAACGACAGCGAGATCAAAACCGGCATGAGCGTTGCCGGACAGGTGGTGGAGTCCATCAGCATTATCATGGACTCACTTGAGCGTGTTCGAAATATTATCGATGTCATATCCGATTACCGCGAAAAGCAGAAGGAGACCAACGTAACCGTGAACAGCAACGCCGACAGGTTAAAACAGCACTCGCAGGAAATTTTATCGGCAGCGGACGAGCAGAAAAACGCCCTCTCGGAAATACTGAAAAGTGTATCCTACATCAACGAGATATCTCAGCAGCATTCCCAGGGTGCAACCGGCATGTCGGGACTGTCCGAACGCCAGCTGAAAATGGTAAAAAACTTCATGAAGCGTATCGAGGAGTACCGGGGGTAGCCGCCCCCCATTTTACCGCCCGGGCCTGAACACTATCTCATGCTCTGCGTTCTTCTGAACCTGTTCCGGGGTGAAGTTGATATTGCGGTATTCCCCTGCAAGGTACATTTCCACCTGGTCATCGTAGTTGGGACTTCGATGATTACCTGAATTCCCCGACGGTTGAATGAGCTGTCCCCCCTCTACATTCGAGAAATCAACCAGCCTCCTGTTTGATGGGATGGACTTCACCAGGTAATCATGTTTTTCGAATTTGGGTTTGAACCTGCTCACCGTTCTGAAAGCTCCCGGCGCCGGGAAAGGGCCGATGTTGAACACCAGGTTCAGCGGCTTTACCGAGCCCAGGGGATGCGCGTACTCGATGGTATGCACCCTGCCCCACTTCCAGTCATGGGGGTCAGAGCCCAGCTTATCCTGCAACTCTGATACCACCCCCTTAAACGCCGCGATCATTATATCTTTGCGGCTCTCGGCCTTATCGGTGCCCACATCATCCCAGAAGGGAGATTTTTCATCACCAATGAAAAATCTGAAGAAGTTCCAGTGATCATGCAGTCCCATGTAGAGATTACACAGCTTCTCACCAAGCTCATCCCGCAGGGCTTTCACCGTCAGGTGATAGGTGAAGAAGTGAAACACCGTGGCCCCGGTGCTGTGGATGGTGTTCATGCTGTCCCAGCCAGCCAGCATGTCATATGCCTGTTTCTCAAGGGGCCCCTCCAGGTCATCTTTTTTCACCACCGCCGTTAGCTGGCCTATAACCATGGGTGCAGACCAGGATTTCACGTCCGTCTGCACTTTTTTTAGTTCTTCAATAGACCATTTCTTCTTCGTACGTAAAAGCTCAATGATTCGGGCCGCCCTGTCAACCGGGCACCAGTAACCGGGAAGCTGCCTGATGGGGCCCACGGGATTTTTCGTGGTGAGATTGTTGGAGGTAACGATGATACCACCCGGCGGGTTCTTCAGCCGGGGATTGCTGCTGAAGGGGAGATACCCCAGTACTTCATCCCTTCCTGACGCGCCGTCAAGTATGGT
This sequence comes from uncultured Leptospiraceae bacterium, assembly GCA_964629365.1. Taxonomy (GTDB): domain Bacteria; phylum Spirochaetota; class UBA4802; order UBA4802; family UB4802; genus M55B154. The sequence goes on along the minus strand of CAZVRB010000094.1, from coordinate 4,391 downwards.
CATGGTATTCACATGGGCAGGATAGACCGGCAGCCGCCCAACCGCCCACCAGGCAATATTGCCCTTCGCGTCGGCGTAGGAGATATTAAATCCCGGGTCGGCGATGAGCCCCGCCGCCTTCTGAAAATCATCGATGGTATCGGCAACCGACATCTTGTAGGCGGCATCAAGCATGGGGTTGTCCACCTTAAGATGCACCCACTGCATGGACACCGGCTTTCCCTCGTACCCATCGATGAAATCCGTCATGACGGGTCCGTGGGGGGTAACCGTTACTATCACCTCCTGGTCGGCCTCACCCTTCACCTTGATGGTTTCAGTGAAACGCTCAACCTGCACCCACCTTCCCCTGTACTTTACCAGGTTTTTCTTCTTCGGATGAAAGGTTTCGTAGTAAAGATCACAATCGTCGTTCTCGAACATGGTCACCGTCCAGCCGCGCCTGCTGTTATGTGCCAGCATGGGGAAAGGTATGGCCCCGATAAAGTACCCGTAGTTCTCCACGTCACCGTATTTCACGTGCGCCTCGTACCATATGCCGGGATTGGACAGGCTCACATGTGGATCGTTGGCCAGTATGGCGCCGCCCGTGACAGAACGGGATGGCCCCATCACCCATGAATTGCTGCCGTCCGGGATGGGTGCGTACATGGAGCCGGCACGCAGGACAGCCAGCAGACGTCCCAACTCATTGTGGGTACCGGTTTTTTCGTAATTAAGCAGCGCTGCGGTTTTTCGTGCAGCTTCAGGCAGAAGGGGGGTCAGAGCCGTATTCTTTTCCAAATACCCAACCGGTGTTTCCATAATGCTGACCGGTTCTTTTTCCCTCGAATACCCGGGAAACAGCATCGACACATCCCTGCCCGGCAGGGCTTCTTTTACCATGCCGTACACCGCGTCTGCTTCAAGCCCCCAGACAAAATTGTAAGCCATGTAGCCCAGGGTAACGGCGGCATCAAGCCTGGTGAATTCACCCGGTTCAAATCCCAGTATGGCAAACTCAACCGGCAGGGGCCCCGTCTCTATAAAATGGTTTATCCCCGCCATGAAGGCATCGGTAAGTTTCAACGCGTCCGGGTCAATTTTTGCAGGACGTGAAAGATACTCCACTGCCCTTTTGCGAATCATGAGGGTGCGAAACATCCGGTCAACCTTCACAAGCTTCGGCCCCAGCACCTCGGCAAGTTCTCCCTTTGCCAGCCGGCGCTGCATCTCCATCTGGAAGAGTCGATCCTGGGCAATGGCGTAGCCGTAGGCGAAATAGGCATCCTCACCGTGCCCGGCGCTGATGTGAGGCACTCCCCACTGGTCACGCACAATTCGGGCCTCGCCTTTAAGCCCCTTCACCACGTATTCACCCTCAAGATCAGGCAACCGTGAATAATCATATATCCACGCGGCAAGAAGCAGAAGCACAAGCAGGGCAACAAACCCCGCCACAAGGTATTTCGGTATTTTCATTATGGCACACCTCCGGGGATTCCATCCCGCGTGCATAACACGAGGAGAGACTGTTTGTATACCTGTGGAAAGGAAAAGTCAAGCGAATCATTGAACAGGGGCTATTCTTCCATTTGCTGGCGAAATATCTCCAGGTCTTTTGGGCCGTCGATATCGTTTTCCCAGCGGGCGGCGTTTTTCTTTATATGGTATATGTACCCGCCGAAATCGGAGAGATCGATCTTGTCAACACGTTCAATTATTTCAACGGATGTCCTGTAAAAGAGTTCTTCATCAAGGCACTTGTTTTTTACCTGCTGCACAACCTCGGTATTTTTCGTCTTCCACAAATGGTATATGATCTTGGAAAAATTGCTTGGGGCCAGGGCCTTGCGCAGGTTGTAAAAGAAGTTGATAGACTCGTGCTCAACGATCCGGTCAAGGCTGGGATGCTTAATGATGGCCGAAGAGTTACCCACCCGGGCCTGGAACCCGTTAAATCCCACGAAGGTTTTCAGTTTACCCCTGTTCTTACCCCGCTTGATCACCTTGATACGCTGGGTAAGCCAGTTGTCTTCTTTCATGTCCTTATACTCAACAAGGGCATACACGATGTAGGCGGTATTCCCACGGAAATCCTTCTTCTTTCCCAGTATCTCATCATATTCAGCGTTGATAAATTCAACATCTTCGGTGGTAATCCTCGGTGTATCCCCGAAGAAGGCGTCCACCCTGCGCCCATATTCAACATGGTTAAAGTAGAAATCACGCAGATGCCCACCAACCGAAGATTTCATCTGCCGCACTTCAAGGTTGTGATACAGGCTGGTGTCAATGGTGTCGGTAAAATTCTGTACATCGTTATACACGAATATTTTCTCGTATAGAGGCTCGCCGTTCTTTCGTGCGTTGTACACCGCGTCCAGTAGATACTGGATGACCGGTTTCCCGGCGATATCCTGCAGAAACTTGTTTTTACCAATAAATATTTCGTCACCCTCGTAGGATTCGATGATCTCACGCTTGCGCTTGATCATCGTACGCCGGTCAGGTTTATCGTATCCGGCAAGTATGATGGCATAAGGTTTTTTTCCAGTGTGTTCCTGCATTCAGACGCCTGTTCATATTGATCTAATTAAACTATCCCCATTTTTATCATTCATGAATTCTTTTCAATGACTTTTTCTGCATATGCGTATATATATTCCCATTACACGGTGGGATTACATCACCGGGTTGCCATTAACCATACTCATAAATTTCTCCACGTATGCATCAATACCCGGTATCTTTTCTCCATGAACAGGTGTGTATTCAATGCTGAATTTTTCTGAAAGATCAACTGGATGCACTCCCTCGTGGGCAGCAACTGCTAACATGGCCCCGCCGAAGGAAGTAGCCTCTTCAAGGCTTGAAGTAACCAGTTTTTGTTCATCAAGAAGTGAGGCCATAATCCGGGAGAAAACCTGGTTGCGGGTGAACCCCCCTTCGAAGTACACCGTATCTCCCGGCTGCATTCCCGTCTGTTTCAACGCAACAAGTGTCTGTATGGCCACGGAAAGACACAGCGCGTGATAGGCCCTGTTAAAATCTGAAAAAAGAGGAGGACGGGTGCCGGTTGCTATCTCGCCGAATGTTATAGTGCGTCCTCCCTGTACAACCCGTGCCATGGATTCCGGGAATATGCCGAAGGGCACCAGTGAGGGCAATATGAAATCCTCAAGACCGCTGGCTATTTCCCCGCTGATTTCCCCATTATATGATGGATGTTCTATCTCGCCGGCGGCCAGCTGCCCCATGTTGGCCTCAAACTCCAGTCCAGCCAGGAAGATCACCGTTTTCACCGGTTTCCCGAGGGCACCTTGATTATAATATACCGACTTTCCAAGCATACCGTCTTCTATCAGCACTTTGTCTTCAGGCCTCATCGCCACCATGATCGTTCCCGATGAAAGCAGTATAAACTCTGACTTTTCTTTTAGAAGATAGGGTAGCAGCGAGGCGCTGGAATCATGTATGCCGGCTGCTACCTTCACGTTTTCATTCAGCCCGGTTTTTTTGCTCACTTCGGACGTAACCGTCCCCGCCACATCCCATGGGTTTGACACACGGGAAGGCAGCAGGTGCCTGATATTCATCCGGTCTACCAGGTAGGAATACTGTCCCGTGTTAAAATCCCAGAGTCCCGTATGGGCTCCTAGGGATGTAGTGTCAGCCACAGGATTCCCGGTGAGGCGCATGGCGTAATATCCTGCCAGGGGAAGAATGCTCACTGTCTTTTCGAATTCACGGGGAAAGTGCTGCCTGTAATATTCAATTGCCTTGGCTATACACCCAAGGCCGGGCATATCCGGTGTTGCCGTCTCACGGTGCAGTTTCACCGGCCCCCCGTACATTTCGTAAAAAGCATCATGAAACTCATCACCGGGGTCGTTGGTGTAGGCCAGTACCGGCACCGTAACTTCACCATTCTCATCAACACACACGAAGGTGCCGCCGTGAGCTGTTACCGACACCGCCGATACAGGGTACCTTGATGATAATTCCTTCATTGACTCAACAAACCACAGCCAGGGTTCTTCTACCGGTTCATACTGCAGTCCATCCACGGTCTGCTCCGGAAACTCCCTGACCAGGCTTTCTTCTCTTTCAAAACGATTATTAAATATGGATATTTTTTTATTAGTATTACCGATATCAAGCACCGCGAAGTAGCTTTGCATGGTACGCCTCCAATAAATCCCGGTTATTACTTACTACTATTACAACTCATTATTTCTGCCATGTCAATAGCAGGAAATTAATTGAATAGAGAGATTCCTGGTGGATTACCGCAAAGGCGCTAAGGGCACAGAGTAGCGCAAAGGAGAGAATCAGTTCACTTCTCACGGCTCACTAATCACTATTAACTATTCACTAATCATCCTTATGATATTATAAACTTTTTTGGA
>CAZVRB010000093.1:0-14464 GCA_964629365.1 uncultured Leptospiraceae bacterium | reverse complement strand
CTGGCACTGCGCATAAGCTTAACCTATTACGGGGAAGGCAGAATAGCCGCCCAGCTATTCTGCCTTTTATTTTTCCTCTCCATGACTTTCCGGAATGTTTTTTATAAATGATGGCTCAACTTCAATCAGTTTTCCTATCAATAAACCGAGGTTTCCCTTTTTCAACACTTCAAATGTAACAGTATACGACCTGCCCCTGTACAGGTTAAGCATCTGCTTTTTAAAACGAGGTTCATCCTGTAATTCCTTGATATCGAATGTTATATCAATATTATCCTTATCATAAAATGTGACTACATTGAAAATATGATCATGGTATTTCAATTTCAACTCCATGGTGACAGTCTTTCCTTTGAAATCATCAATATTAGCAGCTATTTCATTTAGTGACTGAGCAGGAAAACAATCCTGCAAAAACAACAGCAGCATACCGGCTGACAGGAAAAGAATAATTCTTGATTTAATCATCGATACCTCTCATCTCGAATTCACTCTATATACTGTAAATATAATATCCAGTAAACAAAAAAAATACCGGCACGATGCATGCCGGCAGTATACTACTACTATATTATAAAATATATCATTTCTTACTTGTTTCGAGACCTGTCTGAGGTATCCTGTGATCCTTCTCTTCTATGAAAACGGTAATAGAAGTATTCAATCACAACCCACATCAGGGCTGAAATCCAGAAGACAATGAATATTTGCAATAGTGTCAATTTCATATAATCTCTCCACCTGTACACTACTTAAGCACATATCATGCCAGGTGACCATATTATAGAACATGTACATGCTGGTTTATTCAGAAGTTATAGTACATCGAGATGGAGGTATTTGTATAATGCAATTGTTGTTGTGTATTAATAAATACATGTTGCGTATATGCAACATGTAAAGGGTTGAAATCTCCGGGTCAGGATACAGTGTCGGGTTCATTCCAGTTATCAAGATATTCAATGAAAGCAGGGATTTGTTCAACGTTCTCTTCCATCCAAACCCGTGCACCGTTTATGATTGACTTCTCCTGTTCATATGAGACATCACCCATCAGTACACGTGTCCTGAGAAATACAAAATACGTATCAAGTACATCATGTATACAATACTGGTTTATACGTTCGAAATTACTTTCCCTGTAAAGATCATAGACATCATCACCGCTTGTTCCCATTTTTCCTGGTTTCCCCAGAACCTTTGCAAGCAGGTTCAGTCCTCCCTGCATTCGTACAGCGTTATAGTTCGAAAGCCAGTCATGTACATCGATATGCTTCGTTCCAAACCGATAACGTCCCGCAAACTTGTCCTTGAAGTGCCTGCTTGCAGCATATCCATATCGGAAAGCCATCAGCTCCATCAGGGGTACATCAAACCCTCTCCCGTTGAAGGTCACCAGCGAGGCGTCTTTATATTTTTTTTCAACCAGATCCCAGAAAAGCCCGGTCATTTCAACAGTTCTGAATTCCGGTTCATCAAGTGAGATAATCTCGGCAATACTGTAATCATGACGCACCAGCGCCATACAAATTGAAACCGGAAGCTGAAATGTCACCGGTATGAAATAACTTGAGCCATTTGAATTGGTTAATATTTCTTCCTGAAACCTGACAATAGCATCACTATCATCAAGCTCCATACCCGGATACTTCACCTGTCTAATCAGCTCCGCGTCAGGAATTGATTCTATGTCAAAAACCAGGTATTTAATTGATTCACCACTTACCACGTTTCTTTCCTTACATGTTTTACTTTTTGCGAAATATCTTCTATTAAATAACGTTGCATTCCGTTGAAAAAACAAAAATGCATGCAGCCGTCAGGGCAGCATGCATCATGTGTAGTATTGACCTTAATGCAGAGTTATAAGTTACTCGCCTTTAAGTTTCTCTTCCATCTTTTTCAGAAAATCCTTAATAAAAGGATCTCCTTCTTTTTCTTTTGCTGCTTTCAGGGTATCAATTGACTCCTTTGACCCGATTCTGACTATTGAAAGAAGAGCTGAATATCGAACATCCGCACTGCTGTCCTGAAGTAATGCGTTATTAAGTGCGTCAACACCCTTCTCATCTGCAATCAAACCCAGGGAAATAGCCGCATACAACCTGACTTTTTCCCTGTTATCATTTTTTAATGTTTCTGCAAGAGGCTTAACTGCTGACTTTTCCTCTTTCTTGCCAAGCCATTCGGCTGCATTCGTGGCAGTCTTGATATCCTTGCTTGAAAGGTCCTTGATATAGTCCTCTGTACTTTTTGACTGCTTTTCAGCTGTTTCTTCTTTGGCAGGCTCTTTTGCAGCAGGTTCCTTCTTTTCTTCCTGTGCCCATGAGATTGAAACTGCCATAAAAAGTACACATAAATATACTGTTATTCTTTTCATCTTATACCTCTTAAAATTTTTTGCTTAATTCTCAATTATAATAGTAGTGTATATATTGCAAATTAATATATCTACATGCAAAGTCCACCCATAGTATGTGGTTTCGGGCCAATTATGTCAATACTTTTATCATTTATTACTTCTGCCTGCCATGATGTCACATTTTTTTTAATAATACAATTATTTATTTGACATATGCATGTCATTTTATACCAAATTTAAACCGTATTATGTTACTCCCTGTGCAGCAAAATATTTCCTGCATATCCGTTCTATACAACCGTGATATTCCATACATTCTATGACGACCGAGGTTTACAGATGATAGACTTTGATGACTCCCAGACATTCGATGATGCCGAAGACTTCGAGAAAATGCTTGAAGCCTCTCTTTCTAAACGGGATAACTTCGAAACAGGAGAAGAAGTTGACGGAACAATCGTTCAGATCACCCATGACCAGATATTTGTTGATATATCAGGCAAGAGTGAAGCAATAATCGATGTGTCCGAATTTCAGGATGAGAGTGGACAGCTTGCCATCCAGAAAGGTGATAAAATCAGTGCATATGTTGTCTCAACAAACCGCGGGGAAATTGTTCTGACAACCGCCATAGGATCAGGAGTTGTAAGTAATGACCTGCTTGAATTAGCCTATAGAAAAGGGATACCGGTATCAGGTACAGTGATCCAAACTGTAAAGAGCGGATATACCGTTTCCGTAGGGGGAACACGGTGTTTTTGTCCTCTCTCCCAGGTGGATATGAAAGTACCCAATAATCCAGAATCCATGATTCAGAAAACGTTGCAATTTAAAATAATCCGTTACGAGTCAAAAGGGAACAATATTGTTGTATCAAGACGGGCATTGCTGGACGAGTCCCGCAGAGATAGAATAGAAGAACTGAAGAAAACCCTGTCCCTGGAGGATACTGTAACGGGCACTGTGAGCAGTGTAGCGGAATTCGGTGTCTTCGTTGATCTTGGTGGGGTTGACGCCCTTGTTCCACGTTCTGAACTAACCTGGAGCAGGTATTCAGATCCCTACATCTTTGAAGTTGGCCAGGAAGTAACCGGCAAGGTGATCGATCTTGACTGGGATGAACAGAAAATAACCCTGAGCACTAAACAACTTCAACCCCGCCCCTGGGAAAATATTACTTCTTTTCATGAAGGGGACACTATCAGCGGCACAGTGGTGAAATGCATTCGAAATGGTGCTTTTGTTGAATTAGCTCCCGGCCTTGAAGGATTTATTCCTGTTTCCCGTATGAGTTACACCAGGAGAATCTCCCGTCCTGAAGATGTTTGTGTAGTAAATGACCAGGTGCAGGTCAAGATACTTGAAATAGACACCAGCAGCCAGAAGATGACCCTTGAACTGCTCACCGGCGAGGCAGACCCATGGGAACAGCAGTTGGACGAGGACAGCGTTGCCATTCATGAAGCAACTATTGAATCTGTGCGTACAAACGGTATCATCGCACGCCTGGAAAACGGAATGCAGGGATTCATACCACATGATGAGACCCTGATGCCCCGTGGAAGCGATCTTCAAAAAGAATATTCCACCGGGAAAACACTGAATGTTGTAATCAAGGATATAAACAGGAAGGACAAGAAGCTGTTCCTGTCAGAACGACAGGCTCTGAAAGCAGAAGAAAAAAAAGATTACAACAAGTTCATAAAAAAGCAGCAAGAGGACACAGGCTCAACATCTGCTTTCGGTAAGTTATTCAAAGAAAAGTTTGAAGAACTCAATGACAACGACAACTCAAAGCAAAAGGGCTGACTCTCTTGCTGATGATTCTTCTTAAAAGTGGAAAAAGTCTTCCATACAATGATGACTTTGATGTTTTTTTTCGTGATCTTATGGATGCCGTTATCAATGAGGCATTGATGGCAGTACATGAAAGTGAAGAAAAGAAAACCAGCAGTGAAAATCAACAACAGCTTTTACTGAAAGAGATAATGGACAATTGCATCCTGGTATCCCACCAGTTACTGCAGATATCCAAAGAAAACGAAAACCTGTCAAAATTCATCATTACCGGATCTCTTTTCCAATGTGCGGTAATGACATTTCACAATTCAAGTCAAAAATTCCACGAAGATAGTTTTGATGAAACGGATGATGACACCCTTCACTGATTCATGAAACAGTAAAAAACAGGCTTCCCAGGCTTGTAGAATAAACCCTTTTTGCCGTCATTCCCGTGTCGGTTTTTTTAAGAGGTACGGGTGAATATATTTTTGCGTTTTCATCTTCCTGCTGTGAAAGGGCATTGCCGGCAACGATATTGGCCATCTCGCCCACAACGTCATACAGCATATCGTCACCTCCCTGCTCAACATCAGCCAGTTTTCTTGCTGCCTTCAGTGCAGCCACACGTTCAACATACAGGGAAACAACTTTTCTTCCTCCACAATCCATAGGAAGGTTTACCGCTATATAATCACTCGTATCAACAGAAATATCAGTTCTGGTATAAAGCCTGCTGTCAAAAAATATCCTGAATATCTTTCTCAGTGAATCTTCAATACTTGACTCGAATATAGAATCAAATGGTTTCATTATATACTCCATTGAATAACCTTCAAATAATATTGTAATTACTTACTTTTTCGGTATAATTGATAAAGTGGATCACATATTTTTATAGTTGATTATTAGGGCCAACACTGCTACACATGTGTAACACAGTACGAATATAATATATTAGTAATTACCATTATGCTGCCCTATTCAGGAGGACATTATCAAGGCTGTACTTTTTGATGTTGACGGAACTATACTCAGATCACATGGTGCTGGAAAACAATCCATGATGGAAGCAGCCCGCCAGGTTTTTTCAACTACCGGTGAAATGGAAACATTCAATTTTCAGGGGAAAACGGATCCTTTTATATTGTATCGTTCCCTGGAAATGGACGGGTTTTCACCTGAAGAGATTGACCAGGCTATTCCCAGGTTCAAGGAACTATATTTTAAAATACTTGAACAGAACCTTATTCAACTGGGAGCTGAATTGTTACCCGGGTTGATGGACGTTCTGAACGCCCTTGACATGGAGCCAACTATAATCTGCGGACTTTTAACCGGCAACTTTCGTGGCGGGGCAATGCGTAAACTTGATTACTTCGGTCTTTTTAACAGGTTCTCAGTTGGTGTGTACGGTGATGACACCTGGGACAGAAACCAGATGCCCCTCATAGCTTCAAACAGGATCCGTGATGAGCTCGGTGAAGAAGTACTGTCATCTGATATTACCATCATCGGTGACACAATTTTTGATATCGAATGCGGAAGAGAATTTGGGGCAAAGACTATTGCTGTTGCCACGGGATGGACAGATGCCGATGAGCTTAAATCGCATAACCCTGACTTTTTCTTTCATGATCTCAGCGATACCGACGCCGTGATGAACGCCATAAAAGTCAGCATTGATACCATTCATGTATAAGAGGAACTCTTTTTGATAATAATCGCGAAAAATATCGCATTGCTGGGTGTTTCATTTTTTCTTTTATGGTTTGGTGCTAAATACCTTGTTGAATCGGCCAGCAGGATAGCAGAAAAGTTTGGAGTTTCTGACCTGGTTATAGGTCTTACAGTAGTGGCATTCGGCACCTCTGCTCCTGAATTTGCTGTCACCATTGGAGCGGCATTCAAGGGGCAGGCTGATATTTCTGTAAGTAATATTGTCGGATCAAATATATTCAATCTCGGATTTATTCTTGGCACCGTGGCCATGGTAAGAAGCATTACCACAAGCCGCAAACTGGTTTACAGGGATGGAATTTTCATGATCCTTGTGACTTTACTGCTTCTTCTCTTCTTTCACGACCTGCATTTATCACGGGTTGAAGGTTTCATACTTATGGCAATTCTCATCGGCTACATGATAGTCCTTTTTTTCAAAAAGGAGGTTCTTGAAGAAGAGGAGCTTTCCCATGAAAAAGCCACCTGGAAAGACATTTTCATACTGCCCGGCAGTATAGCCGGCGTTATCCTCGGTGGTCACCTGCTGGTAGATTCGGCAAGCTATCTTGCCAGGATCGGCGGCATCTCGGAATGGGTTATCGGTGTTACTATAGTGGCGGCAGGCACTTCGGCTCCGGAGATGGCCACCTCGCTGGCCGCAGTGATAAAGGGGAAACACGGCATATCAGCTGGCAACCTGATTGGAAGTGATCTTTTCAACATACTTGGAGTTCTTGGTCTTGCCGGTGTGCTTATGCCCCTGCAAATCAATCCACTTGGTTACGACTCCCTGGTTATGCTGTGCGGGATGGTGGCACTTGTTGTGTTTCTCATGCGTACAGGATGGCGCTTATCAAGGGTTGAAGGTATGCTTCTTTTCAGTATTGGTATTGTCCGCTGGATATTTGATTTCATGAAATAATAGTTTCACGCAGAGACACGGGAAAGAACGATGCGTTCAAAATGCCTGTATATGGCGTTTACCTGCCTTTCATCACGCCCTTCGGCAATAATTCTGAAAACAGGCTCAGTATTTGATGAACGAAGATGTACCCAGCCCCCATGAAATGGTCCGTCAGATGTAAAATCAATCCGAATCCCGTCTTTAGTTGTTATCTTGTTTCCTTTAAAACTTTTTTTCAACCAGAGGTAGAAGTCATCTCCATATTTACCGGATACTTTAACCTTCCCCTTTTTCATCACATATCGGGGCATATCCCCAAGTATCGAAGAGATGGTCTTTTTTCTTGATGCCATCATATCCAGCACGTATCCTATACCAGCAAGGCTGTCCCTGCCAGGATGAACCTCTGGAGATATAACCCCGCCGTTACCCTCTCCTCCTATCAATGCGTCTTCTTTTCGCATCTGTTCAACCACGTTGATCTCGCCAACTTTTGAACGCGAAAATGAAACACCATGCTTTGCTGCCACGTCTTCAACAGCCCTGGTTGTAGAAAGGTTAACCACCACGCTGCCTGCTTTAGTACTCAGGATATGATCGGTCACCACTGTAAGAGTATACTCCTCACCGGCTGGTCTGCCATTTTCATCTACTATGGCAAGCCTGTCAGCATCCGGGTCTTGAGCGAAACCTATGTCCGCATCATTTTCTTTAACAGTAATTGAAAGATCATGTAAATTTTCAACAACAGGCTCTGCACCCCTTGGAAAGGTGCCGGTCAGCTGGCAATGCAGGGGAATTACTGTACAACCCAGTTTCTCCAGCAATTTTATGGTTATTATTGAACCAGCCCCGTTAACAGAATCAAGCACCACTTTGAACTTATTTTTACGAATGGCCTTTACGTCGATTACATCGAGCACTTTCTTGATATGTATGTCATGAGCATCTACATTCTGCTCTAATGTACCAATGTTGTTCCATCTGGTGGGAGGGTGGTCTTTCCCCATCATTTTGAAAAACTTATTAACCTCACGCTGGTTGAAAAAACTTCCCGTATTGTTAATAAGTTTAAACGCGTTCCATTCAATTGGATTATGAGAAGCGGATACCACTATTCCCGCATCAGCGCCAAGCTCTTCAACCATTATCTGTACTGTTGGAGTTGGAACTATTCCAACATCAATGACGGTACAGCCATTCATTACAAGGTTTGAAGCCATGTTGAGAGAAATAGCCTCTCCCGTACACCTGGAGTCACGACCAATTACCACCTTGCCCCGTTTCACGTAAGCAGCGAACGCGTTACCAATTTCGGTTATCAGTTCAGGTGTAAAGGATTCCCCCACGATTCCCCTGATACCGGAAACACTTTTCATCAGTGTAGATGGCATAAATGGCTACCCCCTGCGGCTTCTTCTGGTTTTCTTTCTCTTCACGCCGCCCTCCACAGGTGGTTCATCATGTTTGTGTTCCCTGGCAGGATTACGCTGGGGTCGGGTGGTATCTGGTTCGGACGAATACGGAATTCCCCCGGTACCAAATTGTTCAACTTCCGCATGAAACTCGTTTCCTATCTGTTGATACTCATACTCTTCTTCCTGTACTACCTCGCGAACCTGTACTTTCATCAGGAATTCCACGATATCCTGTTTAAGGTTATCCATCATCTCACGGAAAAGATCAAATCCCCGGAGTTTATATTCTACAAGGGGATTTCTCTCCCCGTAGCCCACAGTCCATATTCCATCCCGCAGCTCATCCATCGAAAGCAGGTGTTCGCGCCATTTATTATCAATTACCTGCAGTGATATTAGCCGCTCAACCGTACGCATATCTTCGCTGCCCACTGTCTGTTCTTTATCCCTGTAAATTGAGACAAGCTTCTGATACAGGGCATCAACAAACTCATTGTATGACAGGCTGTATGGATCAATATCTTCCTGATCGATATCTACCATGAATGTTGTTTTATACCACTGGTATAATCCATCCAGGTCCCACTCTTCGGGATGCCCCCTGCCTCCGGTATATATATCAACACCAAGTTCAACTACCTCTCGGATATATTCGTGAATATTACCTGATATGTCCTCACCTTCGAGTATGGCGTTTCTTTCTTTGTAAATAAACTCACGCTGACTGTTCATTACATCGTCATATTCGAGAAGGTGTTTTCTTATCTCGAAGTTTCTTCCTTCAACACGCTTCTGTGCATTGGCAATAGCATTGGTTACCATTTTACTTTCAATTTCCTGACCTTCTTCCATTCCAAGCCGTTGCATTACGCTGGAGATGCGTTCTGAGCCGAATACACGCATGAGATCATCATCCAGTGAAAGATAAAAACGTGATGAGCCGGGATCACCCTGACGTCCGGAACGTCCCCTCAGCTGATTGTCGATACGCCTTGCTTCATGACGCTCAGTACCCAGGATATGAAGTCCACCAGCTTCAACAACCCGTTGATGATTCTTTAACCATTCACGGCCAAGCCTGATGACATTCTGGGCCCTGTGCTGGTCCTGGCCAATCATGTCTTTTGCGAGACTTTCGGCAGCATCGAAATTATTTGCGATAACCAGTCTTCTGAAATCCTCCCATGGTGTCTTCTCATGAACCGGTTCATGAGATTCCAGTTCCGCAATATATTGTTTTTTTCCACCCAGTACGATGTCTGTACCACGACCGGCCATGTTGGTGGCGATAGTTACCGCACCCGGGCTTCCTGCTTCCTGCACTATCTGTGCTTCTTTGGCATGATACTTCGCGTTGAGCACGTTATGGGGAACCTTATCCCTTTTAAGAAAATTCGACAATGTTTCAGATTTTTCAATAGAAATGGTACCAACCAGTATCGGCTGTCCTTTAGTGCTCAGCTCTTTTATCTCATCGGCAATCGCTTCAAATTTTTCTTTCTCTGTTCTGTATATCTTGTCGGGAAAATCCTTTCTGATAAGAGGTTCATTGGTGGGTACAACCACCACGTCCAGGTCGTATATCTTTCTGAATTCTACGGCCTCGGTATCAGCGGTTCCCGTCATCCCCGAAAGCTTATCGTACATACGGAAAAAGTTCTGAAAGGTAATGCTTGCCAGTGTCTGGCTTTCACGGGCGATAGAGACATTCTCTTTCGCTTCAAGAGCCTGGTGCAGGCCGTCGGAATAACGTCGACCTGGCATCAATCGACCGGTAAATTCGTCAACAATGATGACCTGCCCGTCCTTCACGATGTAGTCAACATCACGTTGAAACAACGTATGCGCCTTGAGCGCCTGGTTCACATGATGAACCAGTTCAATATTTCGATTATCATAAAGATTTTCTATCTTCAAAAGGTTTTCAACATGACGGACACCTTCCTCTGTCAGAAGGGCGTTTCTGTCTTTTTCGTTTACCTCGTAGTCTGTATCTTCTTTCAGGCTGGGTATTATACGGTTAACCTGTTGATACTTCTTGGTTGATTCGTCCGTGGATCCGGAAATAATAAGGGGAGTTCTGGCTTCGTCCACCAGGATAGAGTCTACCTCGTCAACGATTGAGTAATGAAGGTCTCTCTGAACCTTGAGACTTTTGTGTTCAACCATGTTATCACGTAGATAGTCAAAACCGAATTCATTATTTGTACCATACGTGATATCACACGCGTAATTCTCCTGGCGTTGATGCGGGTCCATATTATGCTGGATAAAACCCACTGAAAGACCAAGAAACTTATAGATGGGACTCATCCATTCAGCATCACGCCGGGCAAGGTAGTCATTCACCGTTATAAGATGTGCTCCTTTGCCGGTAAGCGCGTTAAGATACATTGGCATGGTCGCAACCAGTGTTTTACCCTCACCTGTTTTCATCTCGGCTATCTTTCCCTGGTGCAACACAATACCGCCCATCAGCTGCACATCAAAATGGCGCATCCCAAGTGTTCTGACAGATGCTTCGCGTACAAGGGCAAACGCTTCGGGAAGAAGATCATCAAGTGATTCTCCCCTGTCGATACGCTGACGAAATTCAACTGTTTTAGCCTTCATTTCAACATCAGACATTTTCTGTATTGAAGGTTCCATTTCGTTAATCCGCTGCACGAGGGGTAACATCTTTTTTACATCCCTCTCATGCTTGGTACCGAAGAATAGACTTATAATCTTGTTAATCATACAATAATATCCCTGTTTGTCGTTATTTGCTTTTTCATTATATATAATTACTTGTACGGAGGGTATACACTCTCTACTTTAATAAGACAACTACTAGGAGGAATGTTTCATAATTACAATGATAAAATTGCAGTTTATCAAAAAATTATCAAGTCGTTTCTGTTAATAACCTCATCATAAAAAGCAGCCCCGAGGATTTCATTAATCTGGTTTGAATTTTTTCCCATTATTTTACGCAACTCGCTGCTATTGTAATTAACAATACCTCGACCTATTACAGTCCCCTCATGATCACAGATATCCACAGCATCACCCAGTTCAAATGTGCCGGTTGCTGAAACTATACCAATAGCAAGAAGAGATTTTTTGCTGTGTATTAATGCATGTGCAGCCCCCTCGTCAATGGTGAGACTCCCCTTAACCCGTACATTGAATGCTATCCATCGTTTTCTGCTTTTCAATACCGGGTTTGATCCAGCGAACAATGTGCCGAGCTTCTCGCCATTCATAATCCTGGTGAGCACTTTCTCTTCGTTGCCGTTGGCAATTATCATCATCTCACCTGAGCGTAGTATTATCTCGGCTGCGGTAATCTTTGTGGTCATTCCCCCGGTGCCATACTGACTCGATGTGCCGCCACTTCTTTTCTTTACCTCATCATCAATCTCGTGAATTTCCTCAACCGGGTGGCTGTCCTTCATATCCCAGTAAAATCCATCAACATCTGAAAGCAATATTAAGAGATCGGCTTCAATTATATTGGCCACATGGGCTGAAAGTGTATCATTATCACCAAATTTTATCTCTTTAATAACTACCGAATCATTTTCATTAACGATAGGAATAACATCCATCTCCAGCAATGCCTGGAGTGTGTGTCGGGCGTTGAGAAAGCGTCGTCGATGTTTCACATCATCTTCGGTAAGTAGAATCTGGCCCACTTCCCGCCCTTCCCAGTTGAAACACTTACGGTATTCATTCATCAAGATACTCTGCCCCACAGATGCCATTGCCTGCTTCTCGGGGATAGTGCAAAGCTGCCTTTTCTTGTTCATGGCGCCAGATCCGGCACTGATAGCCCCGGATGACACCACCACTACCTGGTAACCTGCCCTGATCAATGAGTTTATATCAGTAACAAGACGTGATATCTTATTTGTTGATATGGTGTTATTCTCTGTAATCAATGACGAACCGATTTTTACCACCACACGACGAACATCCTGTATGTACTCTTTACGAGGCACCTGTCTTCTCCAGTAATAATTCTATTGAATGCAGCAATTTTTCAATGTTATCTCCTGAAACTGATGAAATCGGAAGCACTTCATGGCCTTTCATAATCTCATCCATCTCCCGGATATCTTCATTGTCCACCAGGTCGGACTTTGTAAGAAGTATCATGTTCGGACGTGATAATAATGCCGGATTATATGTCTCAAGTTCTGACTGCAGCAGTGAAAGGGTATATTCCGGATCCTGTTCTGTAATTTCGATACAGTAAAGAATTACACGCACACGCTCTATATGCTGCAGAAAGGACAGTCCCAATCCATGCCCCCTGTGTGCCCCTTCTACGATTCCCGGTATATCTGCGATTTTGTAGTATGTACCGTTCTCCCGGGGCACCACCCCAAGATTGGGAATAAGTGTTGTAAAAGGATAATCCGCAACCCTGGGCTTCGCGTTAGTAACTGATGACAGCAGAGTAGACTTTCCGGCGTTTGGAAGTCCAACAAGTCCCACATCCGCGATGAGCTTCAGATTCAGGACAAGCTCTTTTTCGTCACCGGGCATTCCCGGCTGGGCAAAACGGGGCGCCTGGTAAGTAGATGACTTGAAATGAGAGTTACCCTTCCCGCCGATACCACCGCTTGCCACCAGTATTTGTTCACCGTCTTCCAGGAGGTCTCCAACCACTTCGTCAGATTCCCTGTCTATCAACTGGGTTCCGGGTGGCACCTTGACAACAAGGTCTTCTCCATCCCTTCCATGCTTGTTCTGTCCCATACCCTGCTTCCCCTTTTCAGCTGAATAGACACGATCTTTGAAAAGGTGTGAAAGGTTATGATACCCGCCATCTGCCTGGAAGTATACATCACCGCCTTTTCCGCCATCGCCGCCATCAGGGCCACCACGAGGTATGTATTTTTCCCTGCGGAATGACACCGCACCAGGTCCGCCTTTTCCAGCACGAACCCTTACGACTATTGTATCAGTAAATTTAGGCACTGTTATTTTTCCTTTTTGAAGTCATATATACAAAACTGGCAGCAACCACAGAAACACAAAGATACAGAGTATTTGCTATTTCCGTCTTTAAACACGAATCGCGTAAAGAGATTACCTCAATACGCGATCCTGATAATAAAAAGTCAACCTGATGAATCTGCGCAATGCAGACTGGTATCGTTATGAAGCAGGGTATATTGAAACCCTTTTCCTGGTTTTACCAACGTTTTCGAAAGTCACTTTACCATCAATTGTGGCAAAAAGTGTATCGTCACCACCTTTACCCACGTTTATACCAGGATGGATCTTCGTACCGCGTTGTCGAACAATTATCGTACCACTTTTTACCAGCTGACCACCATATCGTTTCACTCCAAGCCGTTTAGAATTGGAATCTCTACCGTTTCTTGTTGATCCGCCACCTTTTTTATGAGCCATGTTAAAACTCCTTTCTATTGGTCAAATTCATTTCACACTTACTATTACCCGTAATCACAATGCAATCTCCAGCCTTTCCGGATACTGCTTTCTTATCTCAAAAAGCCCAAGCAGCATTGTGTGAATAATTATTTCTATTGTTTTTCTTTCTTCTATGGTTAACCCGTTAATGGTAAAGGTTGAAGAAAGATAACCATCATCCTGCGTAATATTCTGCGATACTCCGGCAATCCTGTCAATAGAAACTATGGCTGTCTGTATCAACGTGGAAACCGCGGCACACACTATATCGGTTCCCTTCTCTGCCAGCCCCGCATGTCCTTCTGTTATGAGTCCAGCGGTTCCATTGTCGGACAGTACAATCCTGTTATCGGTATAGTTGACCTTTAACAGTTTTACTCTTATCACCGCTTTACTTTACGGCAACGTCATTAATCTTAAGTTTTGTCTGCTGCTGCCTGTGTCCCAGTGTCCTGGTGTAGTTTTTTCGTTTCTTAAACTTAATTCCCCGTACCTTTTTATCTTTGAATATCTCCAGCACGCTGGCCGATACGGATACATTATCAAGATATGGCTGACCTATCAGCACTTTTTCTCCATCTACACACATGAGAACCTTATCAAGGGTCACATCACCCTCTTCACCTTTCAACTTGTCAACAGCTATTGTCATGTCCTTTTCGACTTTATACTGTTTTCCTGCTATTTCAACAATTGCGTACATTATAATTAACTCCGTTGCATATTTTTCGATTAGCGCTGTAAACGCTCACTTTTTATCATACATTGAAAAGGAGAATTATCCTCTCCTGTATCTGGGCCCACAAGGATTCGAACCTTGGACCTACTGATTATGAGTCAGCCGCTCTA
>CAZVRB010000092.1:0-14469 GCA_964629365.1 uncultured Leptospiraceae bacterium | reverse complement strand
GAAGTATGCGTAAAAAAACAATGGCAATTCTTGCAGCCTTTGCGCTGGTATTCGCTTTCAGCATGACTGCGGGCGCCCAGACCATGCTGACAGATGACGTGGCTTTCGTGAAGCTGGGGTATTCACAGTTTACAGCGGAAATGAATGAAATTGATTTTGAAAACCCTGCATTTCCTGATGACGACGATCCGGGTGAATTAGAGGGTGATGGTTTTAACGTCCAGGGTGAATACAATATGAACCTTGGGAATATTTTGCTTGGGTTCGGCCTGGAATATACGTATATGGCAGCCGAGGCTGGTGGTGGTGATGTCAAGTGGAAATTACATTTTTTGACACCAATGGTAACGGCAAAGTTCATTACAGCTGGTGGTTTCTATGTAGGTGCAGGTTTATCAGGAAAGTACTTAGCAGGTCAATCGTCAGATCCGATTGAAGATGTTGGTGATGATGTTGAATTTGATCAGACAATAGATTTATGGGCCAATGGTGTTATTGGTTTCATGACTCCCATACAGGAGTTTGTTTACCTTGATATTGAAGGACGATTTGGTTACAATTTGACAAACAACCAGTTTGCTGAAGCTGAATTCTATGAATCTGGTAGCGGTACAGAAAAGGCTGATTTTGATATTGATTCACAATACGACCTCGCTATCTACGTAGGCGTTGGCTACCGCGTAGCAGCAACAGGCTTCTAATAACAAATAACATGAAACAAAAAAGCGATGGGAACAAGTCCCATCGCTTTTTTTTGCGCGCAAGTGCTCTCAATAAGATTATTTCATTACAGCAATTTCTCCTGCCTGGCGATACGCCTGAGCCGCTTTGCTGTACTTTCATTTTTCATCACCAGGTCCATGAATGATTGAACACTGTTTTTCTGGAAGGCATTCAAAACCGCCTCGTAATAGCGCACGCTTGTCTTTTTTTCCATCTCGTGCATGGTCTTCTCCGCTATCGCAAGCTCGGATAGCAGTTTCTGCTGTTTATCCATTACTGCCTGCATGGTACTCTCCTTTTTGATATAATTTATTTATATACTAGAGATTCCTTAAAATTTGTAATGTCATAGTATCAAAAAGAAGAATTCCTGGCTATTCCGGATAACCCTTATTTTTTATTAATGGATTACGTGATATGATATACGGATTTTCTTTATGGAGGTAAAGGCTGTGACGGGTAACGGGTAACGGGTGACGGGTATTGTGGGGATTTACCTGTTGGGACGTTGCGTTGGGACGTTGCATGCAACGTCCCAACGGGGCCTTATCTAACAATGAATTCCATGAGCAGTGGCCTGTGGTCGGATGCATCAACCTTTTTTTCAACCACGAAAGAACGCACAGGTTTAATGTGGTCATTATAGAAAATATAATCGATCTTCATATGCGGGTTAACCGAGGTATAGGTCATGAACTTGTGTTCATCTGAAAGATACCGTTCGCGGGAGATGGCGGTGGTGAGGGTCTTCTCGGAGAGAATAATATCGATGGTCTTCTCTCCACGATAATCCACGATGCCGTATGAGTCATCGGGGAAATCGTGCTTTCGGGTGGCGTATGACGGGGTTACGTTGAAATCCCCGGCTATGATAACAGGGTGGTCTTTCACTTCACTGTACAGATCAAGGAGCCGGCGTGCCTGCTTCTCCCTGGTTTCCCCGTCCCACGCCTCCAGATGTACGTTGAATATATATACCTTTTGGCCGTTGATGGTAACATCGGTTCGCTGAATAGCACGCCCGATATAGAATAGATTGTATATCCATGAATATATTTCCGGCGGGTCAAGGTGGATGATCTTTTGGCCTTTCAGTGGAAGGGTAGAGAACACTGCCTGGCCCGAATATACCCTGCCCCAGTGGGCCGACGGCGGCCAGTATGGAAATGGAACATAGTTCTTGCTGAAGTTGGGAGCAAAGGCTGTATTCACGTATCCCATCTTTTCGGTTACCTGCTCAACCTGGTCAACGTGAAGACTTCTCTTTGACTCGATATCAATCTCCTGAACGCACAAAATATCAGGATTATGATCAGCGATCATCTCGATCATGGTTTGCAGGTTCTTATCGAAGAAATCCTTTCCAGGCACATCGGGCATACTGTTTGCCATTCCCGACGCGTAGCCCACGTTGTAGGTCATGATGGAATAAGTTCGTTTCCCTTTCTCGGGTGTACCCGGCCCGTCAATAATGATGCCGTTAGTGTAGACCTCATCAGAAACAGTCTTTGATGAACCCCACAGTATAAATATACCGAACAGGCCTACCAGTATGATAAGCGCTGCCGCAATGATGGTAATTATTCTTTTCATGATAACCTCACCGGTGTGGTTGTCTTTTTTGTTGGTCTATATTGAGCTTTTGTTCAGTGATTGTCAATATGTTTTAAATATATAAAACCGCCCGCTTCGCTCGATACACGCAGATGAATACAGATGATTAGTAAGCAGTATACCCAGTAGTATCACGCGGAGACGCTGGGGATATGCACGAACTCTCCGCGTTCCCCGCGTCTCCGCGTGATACTATTATTATCAATTTTCAGGATTTCGAAAATTTCATACTTCACATTTCAATCAATTCTATTACACATCATCTGTGTTCATCTGCGTATATCTGCGGTTAAATAAAGTTGGTCATTTCAGGGAACCTGGCAAGAGTGATAAATTGTAATTGAACTATTCACATCAATATCATACAGTAAGCCAAAATAAACCGGAGGAAACCCATGAAAAAGGCTGCCATTATTATATTGATCATTATTTCCGTGCTGTTTCTATCAGTGTACGCCTGGCTGCGAAGCCAGGTGCCTGATTACAACCAGTCAATTAAAGCACCAGGACTTACCGACACGGTAACTGTTACAAGGAACGAATATGCCGTACCCACCATAACAGCGAAAAACGATGATGACCTGTATTTCGCCTGGGGGTATGTGAACGCCCAGGACAGGATGTTTCAGCTCGAGGTTACCAGGCGTATAGGGCAGGGCCGCATATCAGAGTTTGGTGGCCCGGATACCCTTGACAAGGATATATTTCTGCGGGCCGTGGGTTTTTACCGGATAGCGCAGAGAGCGGTAACGCAGCTTGATCCCCAGACAACGAGGGCCATGCAGCGTTACGTCGACGGCATCAATTATTACCTGGAAACCGAAGGGCCCAATCTTTACATGAAACTGCTGGGCCTTGAAAAAGAGAAATGGACCATGGCCGACCCCATGATGGTGGGGATGATGCTGAACTGGTCACTGGGCTACAACATGAAGCATGAATTGCTCTATTACAAGATGGCAAAGAAAATAGGGCTAGAAAGGGCCAGGCAGCTTTTCAATTACGTGCCGGCAGACACCTCCACCATATTCAAGGATGAAACAATGAAACTGGCCGACGCCATGTCAGTTGATGTGCTCAACCGGCTGGGTGAACTTGCCGGATGCCTGTCGGCCAGCAATAACTGGGCCATATCCCGAAAGAAGACAGCCGACGGCAGCACCATACTCTCCACTGACATGCAGGTGCATTCGTCAAAACTTCCCAGTGATTTCTACTACGTGCGGGTAATATCAGGTGATCTCGACGCAACGGGGGCCCAGGTGGTAGGCCTTCCATTTATCGCCTCAGGTTATAACCGCAACGTGGCATGGGGCCTTACAAACCAGGGGGCGGACATGGTGGATCTCTTCATCGAGCAGGTTGACAGGGAAAATGGAACCTACCTGCGAAATGGAACCCTGCACAGGCTTACCGTAAGAGAAGAAACGTTCAAGGTGAAGGGAGAGGAGCCGGTTACCAGGAAGATCTATTACGCGGGCAGAAGGCCCCTCATGAATGACGTGTTTACCGACATCAAGGCTGACATAAGCCTTGACTGGACGGGTTTTGACAGCGTGTCGGTATCAGGTTTTTTTAACATCAAGCGGGCACGTTCATACCGTGAGGTGATTAGCGGGGCGGCAAAAGTGAAGATGTCACCACAGAACATGGTGTTTGCCGACCGGAATGGTACTATCGGGTATCGGGTTATCGGCTCACTTCCCATGAGAAAAGACGGAACAGGAAATATACCGTCAGACGGAACAAAGGTCTCGGCTAACTGGAATGGTTTTATCCCCGATGCACGCTACCCAATGTTGCTTAATCCATCCCGTGGTTACCTGATAACCGCTAACAACAAGGTGATGCCCGATTACAGGTACTATCTTAATGCTACCTATGCCCCGGGGTATCGCTATGAAAATATCGCCGCCATGCTGCGAAATCACGATGCGGTTGACGTGGAATACGTGAAGAAGATGCAGACGGACACTCACACCGTTCTGGCAAAGAAAGTGATACCCATGATGATGAAATACGTACAGGCCGAAGGTGAAAAGGCTGTCAGTGCATTACAGCTTCTGCAGGAGTGGGATACCAACGTAACAAAAAAATCGGTGGCTGCTTCAATATATAATACCTTCCTTGTACGTTTTATGTATCACACCTTGGTGGATGAGATCGGCAAAGAAATGACAGAAACCTATATAGGTGAACGGTATATCAGCATGGAGCGCTTTTTCAAGCTTATAGAAGACAACAGTATTTTCTTCGATGATATCAATACTGACGCACATGAAAGCATATCAGATATTGCCACCCGTGCTTTTGAAGATACATTCTCAATTCTTGAGAACTATACCGGCAGTTCAGATATTGACGACTGGCAATGGGGTAAGGTCCATTTTATCAAGTTTGATCATTTTCTCGGCAAATCAGCCATGCTCAAACCGCTGGTAAACTACGGGCCGTTCCCTTTTGAAGGTGACAGTGAGACCAACAAACGGGCCAGGTTCTACGAGGTTGAACCCCCGTTTATCGCCAACTCGGCCTCGGCCCCCCGAATAGTAGTGCATTTCGGGAAAGAGACCAGGGGCCATATGATGCTTATCACCGGTCAGAACGAATATTTCATGAGCCCTCACAATACAGACATGATCGACGCCTGGCTCGATGAAAAATTCTTCTGCATGGAAGAGGCAGAGCAGGTGTATTCCATGGAGATCCGTCCATTGTAGGTACGTTATTGCAGGTACGTTGCATGCAACGTACCTGCAATAACAATAACAATCATCCCCGTATATTAGCCGTATCTTTTACTGGTTACATTATACTCATCACCGTAATTTTCTACGATATAGTCCAGGTCTTTATCACCACGTCCTGACAGGTTCACCAGTATAATGCTGTCTGCCGGTTTTTCGGCTGCAAGTTTAATTACGTAGGCCATTGCGTGAGAACTTTCAAGTGCCGGTATTATACCTTCTTCCCGTGACAGCCTGAAAAATGCGTCAATGGCTTCTTTATCATTTATGCCGGCATAATTCACCCGTCCTATATCTTTCAGGTAACTGTGCTCCGGGCCAACACCAGGGTAATCCAGCCCGCTGGCAATGGAGTATACCGGTGAGGGCTCGCCCTGTTCATCTTGAAGAAGGTAGCATTTAAAGCCGTGTATCATGCCCGGTGTACCATAGGTTATGGTTGCGGCATGATCACCGATATTTTCGCCACGACCCATAGGTTCCACTCCATACAGGTCAACCTTCTCATCATTAATGAATGCGGTAAAGATACCCATGGCGTTTGAACCGCCACCTACGCAGGCCACGATGGAATCGGGGAGTCTCCCTGTCATCTCCTGTATCTGCTCTCTTGCTTCCATGCCAACGATGCTCTGAAAATCACGAACCATCATGGGGAAGGGGTGGGGGCCAACTACAGAACCGATGGCATACATCTGGGTAACCGGGTCTCCAAGGTATGCTTCAAAAGCAGAGTCAACCGCTTCTTTTAATGTTTTCAGGCCATGGGTTACGGGTACCACCTTTGCTCCCAGTATCTCCATTCGCATAACATTTGGATATTCCTTGGCGATATCAACTTCTCCCATGTAGATATCGCATTCCAGTCCAACCAATGCTGCCGCGGTTGCCAGGGCCACACCATGCTGTCCGGCACCGGTTTCAGCGATGAGTTTCTTCTTTCCCATACGTTTCGCGAGTAGTGCTTCACCAAGACAGTGGTTGATCTTGTGGGCGCCGGTATGATTGAGATCTTCCCGTTTCAGGTATATCTGCGCCCCGCCCACTGTTCGGGACAGGTTGGCGGCATGAAATACAGGGCTTGGCCGCCCTACATAATGCTGGTAGAGAGACTGTAATTCAGACTGAAAATCCGGGTCTATTCTGAACTTTTCATAGGCCTCAGTAATCTCATCTATTATCTTCTGAAGTTCCGGGGGAATAAAACTTCCACCGTACTCACCAAAAAAACCTTTGTTGTCGGGTACAGTAATCTTTGCTGTTGTTGTCATGATTATTTCTTTTTCTCCTTTTTCTTAATAAATATCTTGTGCATCTGTGATGTATCGTCTTTAAGGAGTTTCGCTCCCCTTGTAATCTTGCACAGGCTTATATTGTACCGTGAAGCGATATCACGTTGTGTAACCCCGTCAGAAAGTTCCCGCATAAGTGCCCAGCGCAATGTGAGTGTCTCAAGCTCAGACTGTGTAAAAAGTTCTGTGAGAATCTCTTTCATTGCTTCGGGTTTCTTCTCTTTACACAAGAGATCGACGATTTCATCAAAAAATGTTTCATGCATTGTGATGTATACCTCTAATTTGTTTCTGTTTATAGAAACGCTATAAAGTGTCAACAATTTTTTATAATTATTTGCGTTTAAGTGTGCTGATTTTAATATTTTTGGTTACCTTTAATCGTTGATAAAATGGAGTTGACTATTAACAACCAGTATAATTGAATATATGCATGGAATATGTACTGGAAATAGTAAGGTCGCTGTGGTCTGCAATATCACCTTTTACCGGTATGTTTTTTGTAATAGTGTTTACAATTGTTCTTGTCAGGATATTTAAAACGCTTTTCAAGAAGAAGCAGGCCGAACCATACTATTCGCAGGTGGCAACTCTTCTTGTCGTTCTCTTCGGACTGTTCCTTGTGGTCCTTTTTCTTCCTATAAGTAATGAAATGAAGAAGCAGATATTGAGCCTTATCGGCGTATTGCTGAGTGCGGTGATAGCCCTGTCCTCCACCAGTCTCATTGGTAATGCCATGGCAGGCATCATGCTTCGGGTATCAAAAAGCTACAGGCCCGGCGATTTCATCGAAGTTGAGTCTACCAGGGGCAGGGTATTCAACCAGGGACTTTTCAGTACCGAAATCCAGATCATCACCCGTGATACGGTATCCTTCCCCAACATGTACCTGATACAGCACCCCATACGGGTTACCCGTTCAGACGGAAGCTTTATTTCTGCAGCGGTTTCACTGGGGTATGATGTATCAAGAATGAAGATTGAGGAAAGCCTGTTGAAGGCTGCAGAGAAGGCAGGACTTGAAGATCCTTTTGTTTACGTGGAAAAGCTGATGGATCATGCCGTTGAGTACAGGGTGTTTGGCCTCCTCAAAGAAACCGCCAGGATGCTGACATTGCGGTCAGATCTAAGAAAAACATTGCTGGATGTGCTTCACCAGGATGGAATTGAAATCGTATCACCATCTTTTATGAACAGGCGTGAGTTTGATGAACAAAAATCCTTCATTCCCCCGGTAATACAACAGGAATCAGGAGAAATATCAAGCGAATCCAATGTGGAAGAGCTTGCGTTTGATAAAGCCGAAGAAGCAGAAAGTATTGAGAAACTGAAAGAGAACTATAACGACCTGCTCAGGAAAAAAGAAGAGTTGTCTGAAAAGATAAAAGAGGATAGTGATAAAGAGCGTAAGAAAGAAATGGAGGATGAAATACAGCGCATTGAAAAGCGGTCTGAAGCGCTGACTAAATATATAGAAAAACGGCAGAAGGAAAAGAATGAAAAAACCTGACGATGGCGGTTTAATGTGAAGGATTCTCTGCTATCTTGTGTATGGCATCCTTCACCACTTTGGCGTATGCCTGGTCCCTGTTTCCCGCGTGAAGGTTCTGCTTGTACAGGTATCCTTTCATGGATAGAGAAGACCTGTAAGCCGGTTTAAGGTGATTTAATGCAAGCGCGGCCATATCTATAACACAATCCCGGCATTTGCACACGTCCCTGTTCTCGCTTAGGGCAAGCTGCTTTTCCAGTTCCTTAATTACAATGTTTTCAATCTGGTTTTCTAAAAGGTCAAAATCATATTCGTCCTTAAATGTCACCTCGTTTCTCCTTTGCGCATGATTTTTCACAGAATCAATGGCAGGAGGAGTCGATTTCACAATGCTAATAGAAAATAAATTTTTTACAAGCAGATTTCAAGAAATCATGTGTTATACTTGCAGTATCGTTAATCATGCATTGAAATATTTACAGAACATGAAATGAAATTATTAACAGATCATAACAAAAAAAACCAGCTTCGGGGAATGGCACTTTCGGCAGCAGGGGTATTCTGCATCAGCTTTGATGCCCTGCTGGTACGTCTCGCGGACACAAACGGCTGGAACGTGGCCTTCTGGCGTGGAAGCGGCATATTCCTTTCCGTGTTACTTGTGATCCTGTTACGCAACAGGGGTAGAGTGGGACGGGTGCTGCCCCTTTTTTGTGGGCCGACCGGCATCTCATCTATACTCTTTGGTGTAAATAGCATTCTCTTCGTCATGTCGGTATCACACACCAGCGTAGCAAACACGGTGATAATTCTCAGTGCCGGACCATTTTTCGCTGCCATATTCAGCCGGCTGTTTTTAACAGAACACATCCCTTTTCGTACATGGATAGCGGTATTTGCCGCCATCTGCGGGGTGGTGATAATATTTTCTGGTTCTCTCGAGGTTAACGACCTTTCCGGCAACCTCTATGCCCTGCTTATGGCCCTGATAATGGGAGGGAACTTCACCCTGCTTCGGGGGTTTCCCTCCGCAGAAAGAATACCCCTGGTTTGTGCAGGGGGACTTGTAACAGCCATCATCAGTTTATTCTTCGCACAACCCTTTTCCCTGGATATGCAAAGTTACGCGGTACTTGCTGTAATGGGCCTTTTCCAGATGCCGCTGGCACAGGTGCTCCTTGCAACCGGTACCAGGTATATACCTTCGCCGGAAGTGAGCCTTTTTATGCTAATTGAATCGGTGCTAGGTCCGGTATGGGTATGGATGGTGATAGGTGAAGTGCCCCCTTCAACTGCCTTCATTGGCGCTATGATCATTTTTCCCACCATTATCATACATTCCCTTCTTAGTCTGTGGAAACTGCGCTAAGTAACCAGGTTATTCTTCTCTCCTGTCCTCAATGATCTTGAGAGAGGTGAGAGGCGGCTGATCCCCCTGGTTGCGGGGGGTAAATAGAAGAATTATCTCGGTTCTCACATCACGCTTGATAATGAAATAGTATTCCCCTGTTAGCTTACGCACAAGATCGATTCCACGACCGGTTTCAGAAATGAATTCGGAGATGTCCTCACCCGTTTCCGCGGCCCTGAGGATGAGTTGTTCCTGTTCAATCATGTTTTGTATGCTTTCAAGTATCTTCTCCTTTGTGAGTTTTCCCTTGTAATCATTTATCGCGATTCCATAAGATTCAGCATTCCTTGCTATATATATATCAACATATTCATCATCATCCAGTGTAACCTGGATCCGTGCCTCTTTTTCCCTGGTATAGCCATGTGAGTGATACACGGCGTTTATGGCCATTTCGTTAAGAACAAGCATTACTACCATGCGATTGTATATATGAAATCCCCATTCCTCGATTTTCTTCAGTGCCATGTCGATAGCTTTTTGTATCTGCCTGGATGATTGTATCCTGATGCGCCTGGTATCGGTAATACCTTCCAGGTAATTGTTCAGGCCGAATATATTGTTTTTTCTGATCAATTTATCAACAAGATTCATGAATTCATGCTCATCTACAGGAGCCGGCAGAACATTTCCGATACCTTCGGTGAAAATCCTGTCAAAGAAGGTATCAATATCCTTATGTGTGATCATTACAGTAGGGATGAATGTATAATGATTGGTGAGATAGTTATACAGGTCAAAGGCATTATCCCCGGGTAATGATACCTGTGATACAACCAGGTCGATATCAAAAGTTTTCAGTTTGCCCATGGCATCGAAGGCGGAATCTGAAGAAATAACATCATACCCATTGCCAAGAAGCAATTTTTCGATGACATTTCTGTAGTCGGTGGCATCTACTATAAGAACAGTCTTCATAATATACCTGCTTAAGTTTGATTATCGCGTCACAACTGCTATAATACCACTATATGGCCGTCAGGCAAGTTAATAATTAAAACGTTAATTTTTCAAATAAAAAAATTGATAGAGCATTTTCACTATAAATTGTTATTGAAATATTTATACCATGTACTATTAATATATTGATTTAAGTGACAGATAATACTATAAACGTTGTATGAATGTTCTTCCTGGTATTACTTCTACACAAGCTGAGAGATGTACTACCCTGGTTTTACACATGCAATAAGCAATTATACTGGAGGAGCCGGATGAATAAAAGAATTCTATCACTGTTATCAATACTTATATGTGTTGTATTCTGTATTTCAGGGGCGTTCAGTCAGGACGCGACGAATAAGGAACAGCAGTACTCACTATCTTCCAAAGATCTTGATGAAGACGGTAAGATGCTGGATCAGCAGGTAGTTGAATTAAGTAAAAAAATCGAGAATGTAATCGCAAAATACAAGCTGAAGACAATTAAGGATATTCGCCTTGTTCCCTACCAGATGACATATACCATGGGTGATAATTATATAAAAATGGAAAAGCATCATTTTGTAAGGGATGAGCTTCTAACCAACAGGGTAAGGGCCCTTCAGAAACGGTCTATTATTATCTATACAAACGGGACATCAGTAAACAAGATAGAGTCAATAATTCTTGAAAAAAACTATTATGAAGATACTACTAATGAAGTAAGAATTGTAGACAATTCCCCCACTGCAGCCGGTACCGATGATATTATTTTTACCCACATAATGAATGGGAATAAAATTGTTAACGGCGAGAAGCTTGGGGACATAAAGAACAGCACGGCATTCCCGGTCAGGAATGAATTGAAGCGGGAGTTTTATGTGCCTCATTTATCCTATTTTTACGATTCAATTCTAAATGTTGCTGAAACATATTACAAGGGAATGAAGGACGCCGAACAGACAATGCAGGAATTCCTGGAGAAATCTACCAGGTTCTAATCCGGGGAGCTGTAATTCAGGAATTACGCGGGTGCTCCCTGTTGTTCCGTCGGCAGGGAGTTTTTATTTGTGTATGACATTAAGAATTTTTTTGAGAATTATTTGAACTATGGTAGACATACACTGCAAAAACACCATGTTAGTATGATAATAATAATATTCAGGAGTTAGTATGAAGTTACTTGTAACCGGCACTGCTGGTTTTATTGGATTTCACATGGCAAGACGGTTGCTATCAGAGGGCATGGACGTAACCGGCCTTGATAATATGAATGATTATTACGATGTGTCCCTGAAAGAAGCAAGAAATAGAATTCTTGAAAATGAATATGAAGGGTACGTGTTGCATCGAATTGATCTTGCTGATGCGGAAAGAATGCAAAAATTGTTTGAAGAAGGTAATTTTGATTACGTGATACACCTGGCCGCACAGGCCGGGGTGCGGTACAGCATTGATAATCCCCGGGCATATATCGACAGCAATATCGTTGGTTTCCTGAATATCCTGGAGGGATGCCGGAATAACGGTGTGAAGCACCTTGTGTACGCGTCTTCCAGTTCTGTGTATGGTATGAACACACAGATCCCGTTTTCGGTACATGATAACGTGGACCATCCTGTGTCACTGTATGCGGCAAGTAAAAAGTCCAACGAATTGATGGCACACGTGTATTCACATTTATATGATATACCTTCTACAGGATTACGGTTCTTTACCGTGTATGGTCCCTGGGGCCGCCCGGATATGGCATACTATATGTTTACCAATTCTATCTTGAAAGATGAGAAGATACAGGTATTCAATCACGGTGACATGGAACGGGATTTCACTTATATCGATGATATTGTTGAAGGAATATACCGGATTTTATGGAAAATTCCAGTATCAACCGATAACTGGGATGACATTCATCCGGACCCGGGAAGCAGTAGTGCTCCATTCAGGGTATATAATATCGGAAATAATCAACCTGTTGGTTTAATGGATTTCATCCATGTAATTGAAGAACTTCTTGGTAAAGACGCCAACATGGAATTTCTTCCTATGCAGCCGGGGGATGTTCTCACAACCTATGCTGATATTGATGATCTTTCCACTGCTGTAGGATATTCACCGGATACTTCAATAGAAGAAGGACTTGAAAAGTTTATCGAATGGTATAAAGCATATCATGGAAGTTGAGTTATTTGCCTGCCGGCATTTTCACGGCAAGGGGGCAGGAGATGAAAAACCCAATACTTGTACCGGAATTAAGAGATCTGCTTAAACGTAAAAGATTTACTATCCTGAGATCCTTTCTTGGCGAGCAGCATGAAAAGGAGATCGCGGAATACCTGAGTCTTCTCAACCCGGAAGAGATATGGAAGATCTTAAACCTGGTTGATCCATACAGGCGTTCCGAGATATTTACATACATGGACATGGATGTACAGGTATCGCTGGTATCGGGTCCATTGAAAAAGAATATTACCGAACTTCTAATGCAAATGTCCCACGACGACAGGGCCGACCTTTTTCAGCATCTTGAAAAAAACGTTGCGGATAAGCTTCTATTACTGCTTCCTCTTGATGAAAGATATGATATTATAAACCTTACCTCTTACAGTGAGGGCACGGCCGGTGCGATAATGACCACCGATTTTGCCACCCTGGTAGAGGATGACGCGGTTGAGAAATCAATAAAAAAGATAAGAAGAGAAGCTCCTTCAAGGGAGACTATTTATTATATATACGTTACAGACCAGCATGAAAAGCTGATAGGCTTTGTCTCACTCAGAAACCTGATTCTTGCCCGGCCAAAGCAGAAAATATCCAGTATTATGAAATCTGAGGTGATTTACGCGTATGTTGATGATGACCAGGAAAAAGCAGCCCAATTAATCGAAGAATACGACCTTATCGCTCTTCCAATCGTGGATTATAATAACCGACTGTGCGGCATCATCACCCATGATGACGCCATCGATATTATCAGGGAAGAGCAGACCGAAGACATGGAACGTTTGATGGCGATCAGTGGCCGGGTGGAGGAGAAGACATACCTGGATGTACCCGCCTTTGTCCATTTTAAAAAGCGTGTATTCTGGGTGGTAACACTTGGTATATTGAGCCTGTTAACCGGTTTGATTATACAGGGATTTCAAGATACCCTGGAATCTCTTATCATATTGACATTTTACATGCCGATGTTAACCGCAACAGGTGGTAATACGGGATCCCAGGCGGCAACGGTGGTGCTTCGTGCCCTTGCTTTAAATGAATTGAATCCAACAGATATACTGAAAGTAATATGGAAAGAGCTTTCGATCAGTATCCTGCTGGCATTGTGCCTTGGTGCAATAACCTATTTCCGGGTTCTCTTGATGTCCGGAAATACTACTATTCCGCCAATACTCACCCTGCAGAGCATTGCTACGGTTATTGGCATCGCGCTGACCATACAGGTGGTATGGTCAACTCTTTTCGGAGCTGTTATTCCAATTATTGCCACAAGGTTGAAGCTTGACCCGGCCGTTGTCTCCAGTCCGGCGTTGACAACCTTTGTTGACATGGGGGGCATCGCTATTTATTTTACCACCGCGAAGATTGTTCTTGGCATTTAATTCAATTCCATCAGGATCGTGTCTGCCATTTTCTGGTAGCGTTCCGGACTATTCTCTGTTTTGACTTTTTGCAGATATATGCGGGCCTTGTTGTCCTGACCCTTCTGATGTAAAGTAAGTGCGAGATTAATGTAGTTTGCATACGTGATGTTGGAAAAATCACCAAGGTCATAGCGTGGCACAACAAGAAAATGGGTCAGCGCTTTCTGGTAATCCCCCAGCTGATACCAGTTTTTTCCTATATAATAATGAGAAATAGCCAGTATCCGTTCATTGTTACTATTCTGCCTGATACACTCATGAAAGGTTTCTATCGAGAGATCGTTTAACCTGTCCCTGTAGGCAACATAGCTTGCGTAGAGAAGGTTTTTATTGGAGATGTTATCAATTTCTAAAACCTTGTTCCAAAAGTCCCTGTCTTCGTTCGCAAGGGGTACCAGGTTGTTTTTTGCTGTTACAGGTATTAATAATACAGCGGCAACAAGAAAAAGTACCAGTATATAACGGAAATAAAAATTATGCACGTAATGCTCCAACAGTATATTTTCAATCTTTACAAGTGTTATAAGTATATGCAGGCATAGCGTTTTATTTCAAGAAAAATATGGCTCATTCCGGAATTTTGGGGAAAACCATCATAATTTATTTTATGTCTATAAATCAT
>CAZVRB010000091.1:0-14499 GCA_964629365.1 uncultured Leptospiraceae bacterium | reverse complement strand
TAAATCCTTTATGGTCAATATCAGCAAGTTTCATGTACGGTAAATATGATGCAGAATCATCGATATTATATTTAAGTGGAGGAGGTTCGGATTATAAAGAAGTATCTTCGATATCCATTAATAAATTTGAAAGTGATATTATGGCCTCCCGAAAACTGTCAAACCTGTTTAAAATTTACTTTGGGGTTAAATTTCAAAGATATGATATTGAAGAAGACAGGCAGGTGCAGGATTATACTGCAGGTATGTTTAATTTTGTAGAAAGCAATGTAAATTATGATGAAACCGGAAATGGCATTGGTTCTGGCGCTGGTATAGGAATAACCCAAAGAATATTCGATAATTTTTTCTTTCTTGCAAACGTTTCCGCTATTCTTATGTGGAACAACCTCGACAGAACTACTACCCGTAATGACAACACTGGATTTTCACCCGATATCGACTACAACATCGACTTCCTCACCTGGGGTGCCAATACAAACGCCTCCATCGCCTATTATTTCGCCCCCGCATCAGTAACACTGGCTGTCGGTGTACGTTACCAGCATCTCCGATATAATCAGCAAAACGGAAAAGATGAAAGAGACCTTGACGGAAATACCGATAATTTCTATGGTATCACCTTCTCAGCACTGTATGGATTTGAGATATAGGGTTGAGTGAAAAGTGATGAGTGAGCAGTGAGAAGTTAATAGTTTTTGCTGACCCTATGAGAAATGAAAGAGGGTCAGCGTTTTAGTTAAAGGTAATGGTAGAAGACCATGAAAAAACCAGGGATTATCGGCGGTATCGGTCCCGAGGCCACAGTTGAGTATTATCACTTGATTAATGAAAAATACAGGGATAATATAACTGACGGCAGTTACCCGGAGATACTCATACACAGTATCGACATGACCCGGATGATCGGGTATCTCGGTAAAAATGACATGGAAGGACTTGTTACTTACCTTGGTGCAGCAGTAAACTCGCTGACTGCCGCGGGTGCTGATTTTGCCCTCCTCGCCTCAAATACACCACACGTGGTTTTTGACAGGCTGGCTGAAGAAGCTTCTATTCCCATGATAAGCATAGTTGAGGCAACTCGTGACGAGGTAAGAAAACGGGGCCTGAAGAAGCCGGGACTTCTGGGTACCCGTTTCACCATGACAGGTGGATTTTACCAGGAAGTATTTTCACAGAGTACCCTTGACATTTCCATACCTGTCGAAACAGAACGGGATTTTATCCATGATAAGATATTCTCAGAACTTGTGTTTGCCAATATCAAATCGGAAACAAAGGATGAATTCATACGCATTATAAAAAGGATGCAAAAGGACGACGGTATCGACAGCATAATACTTGGCTGCACCGAGCTTCCCCTTATACTCTTCCCCGAAGACAGTGCCGCCATTGGTATACCTTTCCTGAATACAACCGAAATACATGTTGACAGGATCGTGGCTGAGATTACTTAATTCCTATTATATTAAACACAGAGTCTCAGAGAACACAGAGTATAATCAATTTATTTCTCTGTATCTCAGTGTCTCTGTGGTATCATTTTCTTTTTTTATTAACAATTTAATTATAGAAAGAAAACACATTACGAGATACACTGTAGAAACACCCTTACATGGAACATTATGCATTATTAACACCTTTTTTATAAAAAACACAAAACTATATAGTCTAATACAGGCCTGTTGTATAATACATACAGGAAGAGGTAGACTTACACTCGAGGAATAAACACACATGAAAAGTATCAAGAACATAGCAATTATCGCCCACGTTGATCATGGAAAGACAACCCTTGTTGACCAGATGTTGAAGCAGACCGGTGTATTCAGGGAAAACCAGAAAGTCGATGAACGGATCATGGATTCAAATGACCTTGAACGTGAAAAAGGAATTACCATCTTTTCCAAGAACGCCTCACTTACCTACAGGGATACCAAGATAAATATTATCGATACACCCGGTCATGCCGACTTTGGGGGCGAGGTGCAGCGAATAATGAAAATGGTAGACTCTGTACTGTTACTGGTAGATGCCTTCGAAGGCCCCATGCCCCAGACAAAGTATGTATTGAAGAAATCTCTCGAGCTTGGGCACAGGCCCATTGTAGTCATAAACAAGATCGATCGCCCCAACAGCAGGCCCATTGAAGTACTTGACATGATTTTTGACCTGTTTATTCAGCTGAATGCCACCGACAAGCAGCTTGATTTTCCAGCTGTATACGCGTCAGCCAAGAATGGACTTGCACGTTATAATCCTGATGATGAAAATAATGATATAATTCCGTTGCTTGAAACCATCCTTACCCATGTTGATGATTCAGCCGGCGATCCTGAAAAACCATTTCAGTTTTTGGCTTCAGCCATTGAATACGATAACTACCTTGGAAAAATGGGTACTGGTAAAATTCACAACGGTACTGTTGCAATCGGCGATGATGTTATGCTCCTGAAGCGAAACGGTGATCGGGTACCCTACCGTATTGCCAAGGTGTTTTCATATGAAGGCCTGAAAAAAGTTGAAACACAGCGTGCGCTTGCAGGAGATATCGTATCACTTGCCGGCATGGAACTGATAGATGTCGGTGAGACCGTGGCGGACAGGGAAAACCCCGAACCACTCCCGTTGATTTCAATTGATGAACCTACCCTGTCCATGACATTCATGTCCAACAATTCACCATTTCTTGGTAAGGAAGGCTCCCATGTAACCTCAACAAAGTTATGGGAACGCCTCGAACGTGAAACACAGACCAACATAAGCCTTGTGATTGAAAAAACAGAAATGGCCGAAGCCTTCAGCGTGAAAGGACGTGGTGAACTACAACTTGCAATTCTTATTGAGAATATGCGCCGTGAAGGCTTCGAGTTCCAGGTTTCACGGCCCGAAGTAATTTTTCGTGAACTGAACGGCAAAAGAACAGAACCAGTTGAGCTTGCCATGATAGACGTGGCCGACGAGTATGTTGGTGTAGTAATTGAGAAACTTGGCATTCGCAAAGGTGAAATGATAAACATGATTCCCGGAACGGATGGATATACCAGGCTTGAATTCAAGGTGCCCGCCCGGGGCCTCATCGGTTTTCGAAACGAATTCTTAACAGAAACCAGGGGGACGGGAATCCTGAACCACAGCTTTTATGAGTACGAGTATCACAAGGGTGAGATCCCGTCTCGTAACCGGGGCGTACTGGTGCAAATGGAATCAGGTACATCCGTTGCCTACGCGCTGAATACACTTCAGGACAGGGGTGAACTGTTTATCGGCCCGGGTGTTCATGTGTATGAAGGCATGATCGTTGGAGAGAACAACCGTGAAGGAGACATGCTTGTCAATGTCTGCAGAACAAAGAAGCTGTCAAACGTTCGGGCATCCGGATCAGATGAAGCCGTGCGGTTAACCACGCCAAGGGACTTCAGCCTGGAACAGGCACTTGAATATATCAGCAATGACGAATTACTGGAAGTGACACCTAAAAGCATGAGAATGAGAAAGAAAATACTTGATCGTACGGATAGAAAGCGTGCCGCACGCTGAAAGATCAACTCATGATGAAAGCACAAATGAAGATATACAGTGTCCTTTGTATCCTGCTTTTTACCATACTTTTTGATAACACCGCGTATATCCATTGCAGTGAAACACCCGCACTTGTACCTGACCATGTATCGATCAAGGTGCAAAGAAAGGGTAACGACCACAGTGTCACGGCAACCGGGATAATCAATGCTGATATTGATTCCGTGTGGACTGCACTTGTGGACTATGATAATCATGAAAAATATATGCCTAACGTGATACAGAGTAAAATATTATCACGAAGTGGTATTAGCATGATGGTATTCAAACAAATCAAAGTATCCTTCAAACAGACTGACATGGTATTAAAAGTTACTGCTGATGAAGGAAAACATATTTGCACGTGGATACAGCATAAGGGAAATTTTAAAAAGAACCAGGGATCATGGATATTGAAAGCCGGCGGCAACAATACCACACATATAACCTACTCGGCCATTGTTGAACCAGCATTTTACATGCCGGGATGGTTGAAGAAACATTTACAGGAAAAAAGTGTTCCCGATGTTATAAGGTCTGTTGCCAGACGTGCTATTCTGCTGAAAGGAAATAAATAATGCCAATTTTTACGTATAGTTTTGTAATCATCACGGTTATCATTACAATAATAACATTTCGAGATAGACAACTATTCAATTCCATGTCATTTCATGTTCGTCCAATTCAATCCGATGGACAGGTCTATAGAATTATCAGCTCTATGTTTTTACATGTGAATACCCCGCACATTGTGTTCAACATGTTCAGTTTCTATTCGTTTGCACTGTATATGGAAATGCAGTTTGGACACTCAACCATCTTACTTATTACGATTGTGAGCGGTGTCGCTGGTAACCTGCTTGCCTTACTTCTTAACAAGAATAATCCTGAATACCGGGCTGTGGGCGCCTCCGGAGCGGTAAGCGGTGTCATCTTCGCTTCAATATTTCTGCTACCGGGAGGCAGTGTTTTTGTATTCCCCATACCTATACCCATACCTTCATGGCTGTTTGCCATATTATTCATCCTGATTTCAATTTACGGTATAGGACGTGGAGTGGGAAACATCGGCCATGAGGCGCACCTTGGAGGGGCACTTGCGGGTATAGCCCTGGCCGTTGCATTTCAACCTGCCATTATTCATCAACAACCATTACTTCTTGCGGCACTGACAATTCCTGTTATATTATTTATCCTGTACTTTTCACAAGCAAGCCAGTCGAATAAATCGTGATCTTTTTTCTACCAGGTCACCTGGTGTAACGGATACACATTTTTTTACACTTTTCTTCTTTATATGTGGTATAAAAAGTGATTGATGTTTGTAATTACATGAATATAGTAGACCGATAATATATAAACCAAACAATGTTCCAGATAACAATTAACAGTTGTATAAATCCTTGAGGGGTACCATCATGAAACGTTTTATTTTGGTTTTAACATCGGTAATTATCGCCTCCTGTTTTTTGTCCTGTAACAAACAAAAAGAACAGGAAACAGTATCCTTGTTCACCATATATTCCGTTGTTGGCGAAGTAACAATATCAAGCAATGACAATACCCGCAATGCCGTAAATGGAGACTCACTTCATGAAGGAGATACAGTTGCTACCGGTGAAATGTCTCTTGCCGATATCAGTTATGGGAATGCGGGAATCGTGAGGGTAAAAGAAAACTCACAGTTTTCCATAAAACTTCTGGCACAGAAAGCTGAAACAGAAGATGTAAGCCTTACTGTTGAAAAAGGAAGCCTGTATTCTATAGTTCCCAGGCTATCCAAGGGGTCTACGTACAAGGTTCAGTCTGACACCTGTGTTGCGTCTGTACGTGGAACTTCTTTTATGGTTTCCAATGAAAAGAAAAAAGGCAGGATTGACGTGCTGTCCGGTACAGTTTCTGTTAACCCGGTAAAAGAAGGAAAAGTAGTTAAAGAATCCGAAGAACAGGTAACAGAGGGTAATGCTGTTGAACTTGAAGAAAAAGATGTGGAAGTGATCGTTGAGAAAAAGGAGAAGATTGCAGTTAAGGAAATTGAGCCGCAGCAGCTTGAAACCATTTCTAACGATCTCAAAACCCTTAAAGCACCAGAGAAACCGGTTATTGACAAAGAAGTAATGGAAGAGGAATCAGGTAAAGATGACGAGATAGTCGTAGAAGTTAATGACATAACAAAAGAACTTGAAAAAGTTACTAAAACGATAGAGAAGAAAAAAGAAGAAACAAAAGACGTTAAAAAAGAAGAGATGGATAAAGAAGCTCAAAAGCAGGCCCAACTGGATAAAAAACGCCGAGCCGCCCGCGAAGCTGCACGGCTTAAAGCTGAGAAAGAAGCTGAAGAAAAGGCCCGCATAGAAGAAGAGAAGAAGAAGCTTGAAGAGAAGAAGCGACGGGGTGTTCAGAACGTGCCTACGTTATAATTTACAATCCTCTTTTCAAAATACGATAAAAAAGCTCCCTTTACAGGGAGCTTTTTTTAATCTGCCAACATCTGGTTCCCATCAACCGTTCATATGTTATAAAAAAAATAGATTTACTTATAATTGATAATGGATATCTATAATATATGCTTGCATAGTAACCGGGTTGTTCTTGATAATGGGGGTAGAATAAATAATGGGAGAATAATTTTGCGTATGGCATATATATACCTGACAATCGCGGTAATCTGTGAAGTAATAGCCACCTCTTCGTTGAAAGCAACCCATGAGTTTACCAGGCTGGTACCAACACTGGTGGTAATCACGGGGTACCTGGCAGCATTCTATTTTCTTACACTTTCATTGAAAACACTTACTATCGGAGTGACATATGCAATCTGGTCGGGGCTGGGAATCGTGCTAATAGCAATATTCGGGTATATCATTTATCGCGAGATGCTCGATATACCCGCCATAATTGGAATTGTACTGATACTTGCGGGAATTGTGGTCATCAACATATTTTCAGGTACGGTCACTCATTAAAGATGATGAACATCATTCAATTATAAGGAATTCAACCCGCCTGTTTTCTGCCATACCATCTTTAGTTTTGTTGCTGGCAATTGGTTTGGTTTCACCAAAACCCGTAGTTTCAAATCTTTCGGCTTCCAGTCCCTTTTTCACGAAATATTGTTTTATGGATGCTGCTCTTTTCTCTGAAAGTGCCTGGTTGAATGAAGCATCACCCTGGCTGTCCGTGTGTCCTTCTATTCGGACATCCACATTCTTCTTTTTCAATATTTCGGTAATCTTATCAAGTTCAGGGTACGATGAAGGAAGAATCTCCGCGCTCCCCACGCTGAATGTAATCTTGTCGGTAATAAGCAGCACTTCGTCGTAATGAATTGAATTTAACAATGCGCGCATGTCAAGTATCTCGTCCTCATTTAGTTCTTCTGGATTGGAAGGGGACTCGTTTTCATTAACAAGCAGTTTATTTCTGAATGAAAGCAGGACATTTTCATCTTTAAAATAGGGATTTGATACCTCTGTTATTCCGGAAAGAGAATATATCATTGTTTTTATTTCCGGTATGGGTACAGCTGTCTGATCTTTACCATCTCTCTTGTTTGACTTGTTTTTTTCCTGCTGGGGCAGTTCTTCCATTACGTCGAAACCAAGTTCTGTTCCCCTGATGGCAGCAATGGCCGTTGGTGTCTTTACGGTAAGTTCATGATTTTTGAAAAGCTTGTCGAATTTTCCATACATCTTGCCATTGTCTACATTGAGCACCATTTTGCGTATTGAAAGGTAGTCAATGGTCATCTGTGTGTTTTCATTAAGCCTGATAGCCGTATTTTCATGGAACCGAATGTCCATACGGGCGCCTGGTTCAGTTTTTACCTGGTAACCATCATCCAGACTCTGACCAACAATTGCCATCTGCCATTCCTGTTCTGTATTTTCCCGAAACATGGCATCACCGGTAATAAATGTTATCTTTGGATTTACCTGTACCAGCATGGGAGATCGTACCAGTATATAATCAGTAATGAGGAAATATGCGGAGAAACCAGCAATTACCAGGAAGACAAAAATACTTGTGATAATAATTATTCTTTTCATAAAATATATCCGGTTCAATTAAATTTTCACAGATTAATGGTTATTTAAACTTATCATACAATTATTTAATAGTGACTGTAATGTGATCCAATGTCAAGTATAATGCATATTTATACGTATGTAGTAAATTATGATTGAACATTAAAATGATATAGCATATATTCTGCGAAAAATGGAGGTCATCCAATGAATGGTTATAATAGATTGATTGCTATTTCTATTCTTTGTAGCGGTATTTTTATCGCGGGATATATTTCTAATCAGCTGCCTGTCAATGCGAAGTTGATTAAATCTAACGATACAATTGAGCAGATGAATGATAATCCATGTGAAACATCACTTTCTGATAAAGAGCAACAGCTTTACACACTTGTAATGGAATACCGTAAATCAAAAGGGCTTCCTGATATTCCTGTTTCACCCTCACTCTCATTTGTGGCTCAAACACATGTACGTGACCTGGAAAAGCATAATTTCAGCGGCAGGTGCAACATGCACAGCTGGTCATCCGACGGGAAGTGGAGTTCATGCTGTTATACCAGCGATCACGCCCGGGCAAAATGCATGTGGGACAAGCCCCGTGAGTTGACGGCTTATACCGGTCATGGCTTTGAAATATCAACTGCGGTATATGGCGCGTCGATGACCCCGGCGCAGGCATTACGTTCCTGGCAATCAAGTGCTCCCCACAACGCGGTGATGATCAATCATGGAATATGGAAGTCGCATCCATGGAAAGCAATAGGCATAGGGATGTACGGAAAGTACGCGGTTATATGGTTCGGGAAAGAAGCTGATTCTTGCAATAAACCCGCTGTTGATAAAACTTTAGAATAATAAAACAATTCGGCTCTGCACAGCAATAATGGAGAAAAGCTAATGAAACAAAAATCGAGGGCAATCTTTAATTTATCTCTTTCACTTGAAACATACGCGTACATGCTGCCGGTAATATTACTTGCCTATCTATGCGTTGTTGGTGGAAATTTTATACATTCCCTCCCCGTGTTTATAACTGCAGCGCTTCTTGGTTCTGTGGTATCACTGATCATTGCATTAGCAGCGAGGTGGAAAATTCTTACACCGGTATTTAACATAGTACAAAATGAGCAGGCATCACATGATGAACTGATATTTGCGAAGGGTAAACTTTTATCCCATCCACTTTATGAGTCACTGTCTATGCTGGTTCGTTATCCCCTCGGTGTTGGAACCGCTGTATTATTTCTACTGGTAGCCGGTGAGATGACTACCACACGTTCTATTGTCTTTTTTATCGCCATGATTATGGTAATTCCAGTAACGTCCACATTCTTCTATTTCCAATCTGAGCTTTCACTTTCAAAATATCTGAATGATCCCCGGTTGTCTTCGATTGACCTGGATCCGTCCTCAATAAAAAAAATTGGAATGCTGAGGCGTACACTGCTCACACTATTCGCAATAATAATTGTACCTATACTTTTATTTGGTACCCTTTTAGTTGAAGTCAGGTATGAAATAATATCCATGTCAGGAATTGAAATTCATATTTTAATTCTTACAATATTGTTAGCTGTAACTACAGTATATTCAGGTTATCTATTCGCTAAATCTTCAACCAATACAATCAGTGAAATTGCCGGATCACTCAAACACATTGCAGAGGGAAATATTTCAGAGTCGTATGTCCCCATGATATCCACTGATGAGCTCGGTTCCATGAGTACTGACATGAATAATCTTGTGTATAAACTGCGTGAGATGATGTCCATCATAAAGAATATGGCGGAAGAACTCAGTCTCTCATCACAGGAAATGGCAGGTACCGCTGAAACATTTTCAGAGCAGAGTCAGACAACTGCCTCCACGATTGAAGAAGTGACCGCGACCCTTG
This sequence comes from uncultured Leptospiraceae bacterium, assembly GCA_964629365.1. GTDB lineage: Bacteria > Spirochaetota > UBA4802 > UBA4802 > UB4802 > M55B154. The sequence continues at coordinate 5,010 of CAZVRB010000091.1, read as the reverse complement.
AAGAAATTACCGCTGGCAACAGTACAATATTCGAAACGGTTGAGTATCAGCACAGAAGAACTGAAATTCTAATCAACAATATAAAAGAACTTTATACCATTGTTACAACCGAAGGAGAAGAAATGCAAAGCGCCCTTTCGGTGAAATCTAAACTTGACAGTACCATTGAAAACGTAAAATTGAAAATCAATGAAACCATGAACCTCATGAAAACAGCCACAGAAGATGCTGCCCAGATGCTAACTTACACCACCACTATTAACGAGATATCAGACCAGACCAACCTGCTCAGCCTCAATGCAAGCATTGAAGCAGCGCGGGCGGGTGAATCCGGTCGAGGGTTCGCGGTTGTCGCCGATGAGATTGGCCGTCTAGCAGAACAGGCTGGAGAAAACACAAAAAATATATCATCAATAATGCAGATTACCAGCAAAAGTATCGATGATTCAAACACATCCCTTCAGGCGGCTATACAGGATATCGAGGACATTTTTAGCGGGCTTGCTTCTTTCGGAACAACAGTTAATCGAGTTGGTGAATTGACCGAACAGGATCTTACCATTAACAGGAGCCTTCAGGACGATGCTAACCATTTTCTAAAGCGATCAGATGAGATTATTGGCTCCATGGGTGAACAAAAAAATGCCATAGATGAAATCTCAAAATCAACCGAAACACTGAATAGTGTGGCACAGAATAATTCTGCTTCAAGCGAGGAGCTTTCCGCCACATCTGAACGTGTTGCACAAAGTGCCTCTGAATTAAAGAAATCCATCGATTATTTTACATTATAAACCGGGGAACAGTAATGCAGCACCTTTACATGAACACTGTTATAAAGTTTTTTTTCCTGTTAACTCCATTTTTCCTTTTGTCAACTTTTCTCTCAATGACAGGTCAAATGCCTGACCCTATACGAAAACGTATATCCTTGAAGGTGACCCTTGCAATAATTATCATAAGTATGACACTTTTATTCATCGGAAACCAGATATTCAGCATTTTCGGAATTACACTGAATTCTTTCCGAATAGGTACCGGCATCCTGCTTTTTCTTTCAGCAAAAAGCCTTGTTCAGGGTACCGGCACAATACAGAATACAGAGGGGGACGAAGAAGTTGCGGTGGTACCCCTTGCCATTCCGGTTGCCATAGGCCCGGCAACCACCGGCGCACTCCTGGTTATGAGCGGCGACATGACCTCCACTTCACACCTGATAGTGGCCATGCTTGCCGTACTGACAGCGGTAGTATTTACCGGTTTGCTGCTTTTTGTGAGCAGCTATTTCGAGAAAATATTAAAACGACAGGGATTGGCAATTCTCAGTAAGATTACCGGCTTGATCCTGGCGGCAATGGCTGCTGAGATGGTAATGACCGGGATAAAGGGGTTTCTGTGATCAGTTTAAAGTATCGTATTCTCTGAATGAATTAACAAGTTTCTCCAGGCTGGTGATACTTTCTTTCATATCATCGCAGGTTCCGCTGAGCACACCCACAACCTCGGCAAACCTGGCGGTGGTATCCAGGAGACCTTTCATTGAATTATTTACCACGTCGATACCCTTCATTTGTTCTGATGATTCATTTCTTATATTATCTATTGTAGATACCATTTCGGTCATCTGGGTAACAAGATCGGCAAAAAATTCGGTTATTTTCATAACAAGTTCCATTCCCCTGTCAGCGTACTCGGCATTGTGTTTGACAATATCTTTTATAGACCTTGCGGATTCACCTGTTTTCTTTGAAAGGCTCTGAACCTCGTTTGCCACAATAGCAAAACCCCTGCCTGCTTCCCCTGCCCTTGCTGCTTCAACTGAAGCGTTCAGGGCAAGCAGGTTGGTCTGAAAACTGATGTCATTTATAACTTTTAATATTTTTTCTATTTCCATGCTCTGACTGAAAATTCTGTTCATGTTCTGGTTCATATCTTCGGCAAGTGCTTTCTTTTCAAGTATTTCACTGTGCATTGAATCCAGTCTCTCAGCCATGCCGCTTGACTGTTCAGTATTTAATCGGACACTTTCAGTAAATCGCTCCACAGTACTTGAAACCGAATGAACAGAATCCTCCTGTACCCGGTTCATGGTATCAATTTCACGTGAATTGTTGAGTATTTCTCCCGATGATCCTGAAAAACGTTTGATGACACCCCTGATCGTAGTTAACAGTTTCGACATGTTCTCGTTGTTCCTGTCGGCTGAGTGCCTTGCGCTTTCAATTTCATGCACATTTCTGTTAGTAAATGAAGCCATCAGGTACAGGAAATAACTGTTACCTGCAAGAAACATGATCTTTGCCAGTTCAGTAGGTATACGCAGGGCACCGGGAGTAAATATGAGTTCCGGTTCATTTATGAATTTCATATTCCCGTATTCAATTCCAAGATACAGGAGAAGGATATAACTACTGATGGCCAGCGCACCGAAATAGAGGTTAAGACCTTTTCTGAACCTCAGGCCGGTTATAACCGCCATGATAAGGTATACTATAAATGTGGCAGGCTCCTTGATGGCCAGACCGTAGCCGTTGTGCTGGTCGAAATGAAACGAATATTTTACCGCGAACACCATCAATACTTCAAAGGTTACTGATACGTAAACCAGTAACGCTGGCACCCTGTTTTGCTTAATGAACAGGTAATTTACAATTGCAAGTATAAAGTAGAATATTGAAATACCTATGATTGACTGGTATACCGCCGGTACCGAACCAGACCTGTAGGAGGCCAGTCCTGATACCATGAAGAATATGACAAATATAAACCGGAATCGGTTTATTAAACGTTCGCTTTCGACCGGGTTCATACTGCCTCCAATGTTTGAAATATGAATTGATTTTAGACGTAATATTAACTACAGGTCAAATTATTTTCTTCACGACATGGAAAGTAAAAATGATTTGCCTGGTATTGATAAATCTTATATTATATATTTTTATACACATTACAATAACAACCTTTAGGTGATATTGCTATGGATGATTCTAAAATACTTATTGTTGAAGATTCACGCAGCATACAGGAGTACCTCAGAAAGACATTGGATACATGCATAATACAACCAGTACATGATGGTACAGGCATGTGGAAAGTATTAAAATCATTCCATCCTGATCTCATTTTAATGGATATAATGCTTCCCGGAAAAACAGGGCTGCAACTTGCTGAAGAACTTATGTCTAATGACGATTACAATGACATCCCGATAATATTCCTCACCGCAAGAACATCGAGTATTGACGTGGAAGCCGGTCTTTCAATTGGTGTAGAAGATTATATCAAGAAACCTTTTGATGATATCGAGCTGAAAGCTCGTATCCAATCAGTAATACGAAGAAATAATCAAAAGAAGGAATTACAAAAAGCTCTTTTATATGATGAAATGACCGGTGTCTTTAATAGAAAGGCCTTTTTCCTGGATGCCATAAAGCGAATCCATGAAGCCATGGATTCGAATAATCCACTTTCGATGGCCCTTATCGATATTGATGATTTCAAAAAGGTGAACGACACGTATGGTCACCAGGCAGGTGACCTTGTTCTTCGTAGCTTTGCAACCATCGTCAAAGGATCCCTTGACGATGGAGATACAATCGGCCGTTACGGTGGTGAAGAATTCATTGTTTTATTTTTGAACAAGAACCGTGATGTTTCCCTTTCATCTTTACAGAAATCACTGAATAAGATCAATGGTTCAAGCATTGAGTATAATGGGAAGAGTATTACAATAACCTTCAGTGCCGGCATCAGTGACCTGACCGAAATTCATGAGGGAGATAACATACTTGGAAGGCTCATTGATATTGCCGATGAAAGAATTTACGAGGCCAAGCGCAGGGGGAAGAACATGGTCGTGAGTAGTTGATTTTATTTCGTTACAGGTTGATTCCCCTGATCAATAATTATCTTTATACCGGTGCCCACCTCGACAAAGCCGCTACCCATTTCTTTACGAAACATCTCACGGGGACTTTCCCCCGTACAGTGGCATGGGCCTGCGTACTGTACCCCCATTGACCTGAAGGCATTGATAATCTGCATTACCCGGTCATTGTCCATACCCATGAGGTGAAATCCTCCCATCACCAGGAGCACATTATCCTTCAGTTCTTCTTTTGCTCTTTGTACAATATGAACAATGCCGGGATGAGCACAGCCGGTTATGATAACCAATCCCCCCTTTGTTCGCAGCACCATGGCCTGTTCACGCTGTGAAATTCCCAGTTCTCCTGTTGAATACATGTTTTTCTGCAATTCAATGAATTCATGTATCTCCTGAACACGAGCACCCGCCTCGCGCATTTCACTTTTGAAGGATGAACTGAATGACCGGGGGGTATACACGGTGACGTTGCTGTTCACAGAAAGAATGGATAATACGCCACCAACGTGGTCGAAGTCCTCGTGGGATAGGAAGATGGTATCTATTAAGCCTGGATCAATTTTCAGTTTTTGCATGTTCTCAAGAAGCAGGTCACCGTCGGCACCGGTGTCGAAGAGTATCCGTGTATCGTTGAACTCTACAAGACATGAGAATCCCCACCCAGGTTCGAGGTCTTTACGGTGTCGGTAATTGTCGTATATGACGGTTATTGTTATTTCAGGCGTTTCATTGTTTTTCATGATAAGAATATTGTAGTATCAACATGTTGCGAATGTCAATGAATACATGAAAAAGCCTGGTCGGTTACAGTACCGGCCAGGCTTTCTGTATACTGGTATACGAATTTAATTCGTTAGAACTGCAGTTGCGCTTCTACGAAGAAAGTGATGTTACCCATACCGAAGGCTGATTCATCATCACCGGTTGCTACTGTATCTTCAAACGTTGTTACGTTTACTTCACCCCTGAAACCACCCAGGGCAAGAAAACCCAGGTTCTGCAATGCTACACCAGCTGCCAGTTCTCCCCCAACGGTTGCTGAATCTTTGACTTTGAGGTTTATGCTATCACCGTCAATTTTGAATGAATCGACAGGTGCTTTACCAAAGAAAAGCCCGGTCTGG
>CAZVRB010000090.1:0-14499 GCA_964629365.1 uncultured Leptospiraceae bacterium | reverse complement strand
TAACGTCAATTATATCATATATATTTTCAAGGATAATAATAGTTAAGTTTTTTTTAACTCAAAACACACCTGCATGAAAAAAGAAATAATTGAAAAATGTTATTAAACATTGATAATATAATCAGATTAAAAAAATTGAGGATATGATCATGAAACTTAAAATCGATCCTGATGATCTCATATTTGCGTTAGAAGACAACAACGTATTTTCTGAATACTACCTGGATTTGCAAAACGGTAACGTCTTTCAGCTTTTTGAAGATGAATTTGAAGAAGATGTTGAAGGGTACAGCCATAACCTGGTGGGAAGGTATCCGGACAGGTTCTTGTTCATAGAACCGATTGAATCACGTGAAGCGTTTAATATAATGGGAATGTTCGTCTCAACCATAAATGATGATTTTGTTCGGGAAAGACTGGGTAGTGCGCTGTCAGGCAGAAAACCCTTCAGAAACTTCAAGGATGCCCTGCTTGATTTCCCGGAAATACGTGAACGCTGGTTTGAATTTCAATACGAAGAGTTAAAAAAATGTGCAATTACCTGGCTGCAGGTGGAGGGCATTGAACCGGAATTTAGGAGAAAGTCAGTTTAATAAATAACCAGGTGTCCAGGCCATTACAAAATCAGGGAGGCATACATGATTAAAACGGAAAAACTTTTCATAGATAGGTTCTTAAGGCAGGAATCAGCCGGTGGTATTATTCTGATAGGAGCTGCGCTGGTTGCTATTGTTATGGCAAATACACCGCTGTATAAGTATTACATGGTGTTGATCAATACGCCGGTGGCAATACAAGTAGGGGCCCTGGTAATAGATAAGCCGCTCTTACTGTGGATAAATGACGGTTTGATGGCGGTCTTTTTTTTCCTCGTGGGGCTGGAACTGAAACGGGAGTTCCTTGAGGGTGAACTTTCAAAGTTAAGCGATATCGTGCTGCCCGGCCTTGGGGCCATCGGGGGCATGGCCGCACCTGCTGCCATATATATTTTTATCAACAGAAATGACCCGGTGGCTCTACAGGGATGGGCAATACCGGCTGCAACCGACATCGCCTTTGCACTGGGGATACTTGCACTGCTTGGTTCGGCAGTGCCCAAAAGCCTGAAGGTTTTTCTTACATCTGTTGCAATATTTGATGACATCGGCGCCATACTGATAATAGCCTTTTTCTATACCAGTAAAATCTCATTGGCGGCACTGCTTGTTGCACTGGTGTGTATTATCGTATTGTTTGCCATGAACAGGCTTGGTGTTGTTGAGAAAAGTCCCTATATACTGGTTGGTATAGTGATGTGGACCGCACTTCTGAAATCAGGTGTACATGCAACACTGGCAGGGGTGGTGCTGGCCATGTTTATACCCAACACGGTGAAGGACAGTCCGGGAGAATCACCACTGAAAACACTGGAACATGACCTGCATGCGATAGTAGCATTTGCCATCCTGCCCATCTTTGCTTTTGCCAATTCAGGTATCAACCTCAAGGGAGTTGGTGTAGAACAGCTGCTGCATGGTGTCCCGCTGGGCATCGCCCTGGGGCTTTTCGCAGGGAAACAGCTGGGGGTTTTTCTCTTTTGCTGGGCAGGGATTAAGCTGGGGTTTGCGGTTTTACCCGAAGGGATGAACTGGAGATCCCTGTACGGGACAGCGGCCCTGTGTGGTATTGGATTTACCATGAGCCTTTTTATCGGTTCCCTGGCATTTGAGGAAACCGGGGTCAATCTTCTGTTCGATGAACGGCTGGGTATTATTATTGGCTCACTGGCATCAGGGATAACGGGGTACCTGTTTCTCAGGTACAGTCTTGCTGCATCAAAGAAAAAGCAAAACCAGGGAACAACATAGAAAAGGGGGATGATCATGGAGGACGGATACAGGGTGATAACCTTTTAGAAGGAGTAGAGTATGTCAATTATAATGAAAATCGTTGCAGGTATTGCAGTGGTAGCGGCCATGCTCATTATCATTATACTGGTAATGGCCGTTATACATGACAGGGAAATTTCGGCTAAGGTTGAAACCCTTGATTCCATTGATAAAGATAAAAAAGAGGACAGGGTGGATTTTTCCAGGCTAAAAAGTCTTCCCCGGCCGGTGCAACAGTATTTCAGGATGGCATTGAAGGACGGGCAGCAGTACATACACATGGCGAAAATTGAGCAGGAAGGTGAATTAACCACTGCACCTGAAGCGGAGAAGTTTTTACCATTTGCTGCTACACAGCATGTAAATGCCATGGATCCAGGATTCACCTGGAACGCAAAAATATCTATGTCACCAATTCTGCATATTCGCGTAGTTGACTCATACATTGACGGAAAGGCATTTGGGAAAGTGATATTACAATCCGCTTTTACCGTAGATTCGCAGAAGGACACCGACAGGCTGAACAGCGGTGCCTTGTACCGATACCTGGCCGAGGGTGCCTGGTATCCAACCGCACTGCTGCCGGAAAACGGTGTGACATGGACGGCCATTGACGAAAACAGGGCCCTTGCCACTCTTTCGGATTCGGGTATTACAGTTTCAGTGGAGTGTACCTTCAACGATGCAGGTGAACTGGTTAAGATATATACCACGGAAAGGTACGGGCATTTCGATGGGGAATACAGGCAATACCCGTGGGAGGGGCATTTCAGCAATTACGTTGAAAAAGACGGCATGATGATCCCCTCAAAGGGCCAGGTTGGCTGGCATCTTCCCGAAGGGTTCTGGCTTTTCTGGAAGGGGGATATACAGCAAGTAACGTATAGATATGCGATTAAGTGATCACTGTATTATTATTGACATAAATACCACTCTGTTATATGTTCACGAAACAAATATATTATTCATTCCGGTATATTGTTTCAACCATCAAGAAGGGTGTGAAACAATTACAAATCAATGGAGGAACATATGAAGCAGGGTTTACGTGTGAATTTTCGCATGCGCAAAACATTCCTTTCATTACTTACCATGGTGATAATGGCTGGAAGCATTTCCATGGCTCATGCGGACGAGGATATGTACAGGGTTTTCATGAACATCACCCAGGGTAAGGGTGACAGTGAGCTTTTTGAAAAACTTAACGCCAGGGCAAGGAATCTTGACTGGGACAGCGCGAAGGAAGTTGAGTTTGAAGGTAATCTGCGGCTGCTTAAAATGGAGGATGCTACTGAAAAAGATGAGAAACTGTACATGGTACGTAGTATCGAGGGTGAACTGTACCTGCTCTCTCTCCCGCCTGAAAATGCCCCGGAAGACCTGAAGGAAAATTATTCAGGACTTGACGAGATGCTTGGAAATAAATTTATCTTCAGTATAAATGTTGTAAAGGGTGAACTGGAGGGGAAGGAATACAATTTCGCAAGATTAGAACAAAGACCGTTACGAACAAAGCTTGATCGAATCTTTAAAATTTCAATAGTATTGATGCTTTTTTTCGTAATGGTTGGGATGGGACTCACACTGACGGTTGATGATTTCAAACGGGTTTTTCAAAAACCAAGGGGCATTATCACGGGAGCTTCTTTACAGTGGATCATAATGCCCCTTGTCGCTGTTGGATTGGGACGGCTTCTTGGCTTTTATGAAACATTTCCATTCATTTTTGTGGGTATGGTTCTCATATCGGCAAGTCCGGGTGGAGTAACCTCCAACCTGATGACGTATTACGCCAAAGGAGATCTTGCACTTTCAATATCCCTTACGTCATTTTCAACAGTATTGTCGTTATTTTTCACTCCCTTTCTCCTGGCATTGTACTGTGCCAATGTTCCGGAAGTGACCATACCTGTTGCGCTTATTGTGCAGACGATTATAATTCTTGTTATAATACCACTGGCTGTTGGTATGACTGTACAGGCCCGCGCCCCGAAATTAGCCAACAAGGCAACCCCTGTTTTTTCTTTGCTGGGTATCGTAGCACTGTTGTTTCTTATAATCGCGGGTATACTCAGTAATATAGAGGTATTTTCAGATACAGAGCGGTATGGTTTCAAGTTCTATAGCATGGTCTTTATGCTTACCCTGATGGGAATGCTGGTAGGTGTGTTTATCCCGAAATTATTGAAAATCAGCAATTACCAGGTGAGGGCAGTATCCCTTGAAACAGGACTTCGTAATGCATCTCTTGCCATGGCACTGGCGTTGCTTATTCAGGATTACATGGGGGATTTTTACAGCTCCATGTTTGTCACATCAGCCATGTTTGGATTGCTGATGTACGTGGCAGGATTTGTGTCAATATGGTTCTATAAGAAATTTCTTCCGGTTGAAGGTGAACCGGAATGGGAAATGGAACTCTCTGCCGAAGATGAAGTTGCCGGCTAGCTTCTCACACGCAGAAATTATTACTCCTTGACAGGACAACCTTTCTGTGTGAACAGTTATAAACAGTTGGTTTTTCAATGTGAAGTTATGGAGAAAAAGAAGATGAATATTTATGTTGGTAATCTGTCGTATAACATGACAGATGAAGACCTGGAAAAAATGTTCCAGGAATTCGGCACCGTCTCAGAAGGTAAAATAATTACTGACAGGGACACAGGCCGATCAAAAGGTTTCGGATTTGTTGAAATGCCCAACCAGGCAGAAGGTGATGAAGCAATCAAGGAACTGGATGGAAAAGAGATCGACGGTAGAAACATTAAAGTAAACGTAGCAAAACCCAGGGAAGATAGACCGCGTAGAAGAGAAAGATATTAAGAGCTGAATTTTGTTTATTTTTCTTTCCGTCCCGAAGGCTTATCCCGGTTTCGGGACGGAATCAGTTTAGAAAGCAAAGCTGACAGCTAAGGATGGAAAATTGGCCAAAAAAAACTATAAGTATGAAAAGCGGCAGAAAGATATTGCCAAAAAGAAAAAGCGGGAAGAGAAACTCCAGAGAAAGATCAATAAAAATGTTGATGCCACTGATGAAACTTCTGAAACAGTCAACGATGGCGATGAAATTGAAGAAAACACAGAAAATCAAGATAAAACTGACATGTAATGCTATACTGCTAGTATCCTCATAAAGAGCTAAATTGATATAGGTTACCCTCTCTCCATTGTTTCGTGAGTAACAATTGAAATCTACGGATAAACTGAACTGTAAAAAAGTATGGTATAAACCCGTTGTAGTGTAATAACCCCTGTTCACTTATAGCTCCAAATACAATTCAGGAAAAAATAATGGATCTACAGAAATTTCAAGAACTCGGATTATCCGAATCAATCCTTAAAGAAGTGCAAAAAAAAGGGTTTGAAGAACCTACAGAAATACAGGCGAAGATTATACCCCTTCTTCTGAATTCAGATGTGGACGTGATAGGTCAGGCCCAGACAGGAACGGGAAAAACGGCAGCATTTGGCCTGCCCCTGCTGGAAAAAATGCAGAAAAATGCCTTATCGGTACAGGCATTAATACTTGTTCCCACCAGGGAGCTTGCAATACAGGTTGCTGAAGAGATCAATTCATTCAAGGGAAAACAAAAAGTTCAAATCCTTCCGATTTACGGGGGACAATCGATGCCCGATCAGCTTCGAAGGTTAAATGCCGGTGTGGATATAGTGGTGGGTACGCCTGGAAGGGTGTATGATCACATAAAAAGAAAAAGCTTGAAGCTTGAAAACGTGTCCCACGTGGTACTTGATGAAGCTGACGAGATGCTCAACATGGGATTTATCGATGATGTTGAAGAGATACTTCAATACACCAACAGTGAAAGACGGACCCTGCTTTTTTCGGCCACTATGCCGGATCGCATAAAAAATATCGCAAAAAAATATATGCGGAATTGTGAGCTTATTACAACTAAAAAGGGCCAGCTTACCGCCGACCTGACTGACCAGATATATTTTGAAACTGCAAATGCAGATAAATTTGAGGCCCTTTGCCGGATCATTGATATTGAAAGTGAGTTCTACGGGTTGATATTCTGTCGCACCAAGGTATCAGTTGATGAGCTTACCAATAAACTGATTGACCGTGGGTATGCTGCCGATGGTATTCATGGGGATATATCTCAGAATTTACGAGAACGTGTACTGGACAAATTCAAGAAACAAAGAATTAGAATGCTGGTTGCCACAGATGTTGCCGCCCGTGGCATTGACGTGGAGAACCTTACCCATGTAATTAATTATGCCCTGCCCCAGGATCCTGAGTCTTACATTCATCGCATTGGCAGAACGGGAAGGGCAGGAAAAAAGGGTATTGCCATAACCTTTATCAGTTCTGATGAATACCGGAAATTGATGAACATAACCAGGATTACAAAAACCACAATTCGCAAGGAAACCCTGCCGAGGGTGTCTGATATATTGAAAATAAAGAAATCCAGGATAAAAACGGAACTGGATGAGATTATCAGTTCTGGTGGGCACGCTGATTACATGAAGGCAGCCACCCAGATGCTTTCTGATGCTGATCCGGTTGACGTGGTAGCAGCTATTTTGAAATATTCCCTGGAAGAAGAGTTAAGCGAGGCCAGGTATCAGAAAATTGGCGGGGCTTCTGTTAATAAGAAAGGCAAAACGAGACTTTTTGTTTCTTTTGGTAACAGGGATGGCCTGACTCCGCGAAAACTTATCAAGCTCATCAAAGATGAAACAGGGATCAGTTCCAGTAAAGTAAGTGAAGTACAGGTAATGCACGGGTTTTCGTTTATTACGGTACCCTTTGAAGATGCGGAAAAGATACTGAAGGCTTTTCAGGACCGCAAAGACACAAAAAAACCGCATATCAAAAGAGCGAAAGCACCGGTATCAAAATCCCAGAAGGGTAAGAAGAAAAAGAAATAACTCATTCCGGGTGAATCATCTCATCGCCGGTGTGCCAGTTGGCGGGACAAAACCCGCCATCACCCTGGCGAACGGCTATTGCAGCTTCCAGCTTTCTTAAAAGTTCAGACGCGCTTCGTCCGATGGATTCCCCTGTCATTTCACAGGCAACGATATTTCCGTCAGGATCAACAATAAAACTTGCCCGAACAGAAATTCCTTTTGAAGCATCATAGACCCCCAATGCCTTTGAAAGTGTGCCGGGCCTGTCAGATGCCATGGGATACTTGATTGCCTTAATATCGTTATGATGGCGGGCCCAGGCACGGTGGACGTACACCGAATCGGTGCTGATGCTTATCACCTCCGCCCCGGCTTTTTGAAAACGGGGGTAATAATCTGACATCTCTTTCAATTCGGTTGGACATACAAAAGTGAAATCCGATGGATAGAAAAAAAGTATCAGCCATTTTCCCGCGTATTGTGATAAACTGATCGTGGTGATCTCGCCATTGTGAAAAGCTTCCAGTGTGGCATCCGGTAGGGTACTGCCCGGATAAGGATTGGTTCTCATGTCATGACCTGTGGAGGCACGGTGTAATGAACCGAGATGTCCCGTGCATGCTGGTGACAGGGTCATCATCAATATGATGGTGGATAGGATAATATTTTTCATGTGAAATCCTTCCGATTTCAATAGGGTTGCCTGTTCCGGTCTAATGGTAATCTTTTCCAGTTTGTATATCAATGAAAAAAATAGTTTAGCCCGGGGTGATGGCATCAAATATAAGCCTGCTGATGTCCCTGCTGAGTGACTCCACGTTAATGGGCTTGTTAAACACGATTGGATGCAGGCAGGCCCGGTCCATGCCGCCGAATAAAAGATTTCGCAGCAGGAGGGGATCCATGTCGTTGCGGATAACCCCTTCATCAATCCCTTCCCTGATGATGGTGAGAATAAGATCGCCGTATTTTTTTAATATCATGTATGACTGGCTTTCGTAGTAATCGTATGAGTTGCTTACTTCCAGCAGTACCACCCGGGCGATAACCCTGTCCTCGTTGTAGGCGTTGATATAGCTGTGGATGAAATGTTCCAGCTTGTGCAATGAGCCGTTGATGTCGCTTAACTCGTTGATGGCGGCCACGAACCTGGTTTCCAGGTAATCCTGGAGAAGGACATGAATGATGTCACGCTTGTCACTGAAATACTTGTAGATAAGGGGCTCGGTGACCCCTGCCGTCTGTGCCAGCTCGGCGATCTTGATGGAACTGAAGTCCTTAGATTCAAGCAGGGTTCGCATGGCATTGAGAATCTTGGTACGACCCGGTGGTTGTGTTTTTTGTATTTCCTCTTCTTTCATCTACAGGCAATCTCCTGTTCATCAGTGATATTTTCAGTGTATATGCGGGTTAAATAGAAAAGACAAGGTTTTTTTGTATTGGTTAGTAAAATTAACTAATTTTACTTGACCCGGTTAGTTAATTTTACTAACTTGATGTGTATTACAACATATGTAATACACTTTATAAAATAAGTATTTTTTACTGGCGGTAACAGCCAGGAAAGGAGACCTGCAGTGGAAAAGTTCTTTAACCCGGAGTCAATAGCCATAATCGGCGTAACAGAAAAGAAAAAAAGCATTCCCCGTTACATCCTGGATAATACCCAGCGATGGGGATACAGTGGAAAAATATACGGGGTAACCCCCGGTTACGGGGGACAGACGGTACAGGGTATACCGGTATTTGAAGGGATCCGGGATTTGCCGGAGGTACCTGACCTGGCGGTTCTTTTAATACCCGCGAAGTATGTTCCAGTGGTGCTGGAGGAATGTGGGAAATTCGGTATTAAGAGGGTGGCTATACTCTCCGGTGGATTTAACGAATCCGGCGAATCAGGTGCGTCACTGGCTGAAGAAGTGAAGTCAATAGCCGCACAGTACAACATTCGATTCCTGGGACCAAACGGCCTGTCGGTTGCCGACGCGGTGAGCGGGGTGTGTTTGCCCTTTGTCCCCCATCAAAAAATGAAGCGTGGGGGGTTTTCACTTATATCACAGAGCGGTGGTTTTTTCCTGGTGCTGTGGAACATGATGCGGGATGAGAACATGGGTATGGCACGGTTTGTCAGTATCGGCAACAAGCTGAACGTGGATGAATGCGACATGCTGGAATACCTGGGCTCTGACCCCGAGACACAGGTGATCGGCATGTACCTTGAAAGCATACAAAACGGGGAAAGGCTTGTCGAGGTTGCCTCGAAGATCGATAAGCCCATTATCGCCATTAAGGCCAACAGGTCAGAGGCGGGTTCACGGGCAGCCATGAGCCATACCGCGTCCATGAGTAACAACGACAGTATTGTAGACGCGGCATTTGAGCGGGCGGGGATTATCCGTGTGGAGCATATCAACGACCTGGTAACCATGGCCCGGGCTTTTGAACTGCCACCCATGCGGGGAGACAGGCTCATGGTGATGACCCCCGGCGGGGGATCGGCCGTCATGATGGCAGACCTTGCCGAGAAGAACGGGTTTACTTTTGCCGATCCGGGTAAGGATTTTTTCGAAGGCCTGAACCGCTATACCAACGCGGGGGGTATTATCAGGTTTTCCAACCCGCTGGACATGGGTGACATATACGATATTCATTCATACCCCGGGATCATCGGTGACGTGCTGCACAGTGACGGGGTGGACGGGGCGGTATATGGTCACGCGTGGCCGCTGCTGCCCGAAGATGATGACAGTATTTTCAAGACCATGTTTCACACGGATATCTCTGAAGATGTCATTCATACCATGGAAGCGGCAGGCAAACCACTTGCGGTGTCCATGTCCGCCTCCACAGAAGTGCTGAAGAAGATGAAGCATAACCTGTCCTACCCCATATTTGACCGGGTGGAGGACGCCATATGGGCATTGCGAAAACAGGCCGATTTCCATGCCGGGAGAAATGCCCCGAAAGATGAAACCGTAGAACCGGTAGACATGGTGCTGGATGACATGGAGGTGTACCTGCAGGAGAAATCCGGAGATGTTGGAGAGGATATGCTCTTTCCGCTGAAGAGTGCGGGCATTGACAGTCCCCATACGGTGGTTGCCCGTAACCGTGAAGAGGCACTACAGGTTGCCGGTGAAATGGGATTTCCCGTGGTGATGAAGGTGGTATCTCCAGACGTGCTGCACAAGAGCGACGCGGGCGGTGTGGTTATCGGTGTTGATAGTGAAGTCGCTGCAGGTAAGGCCTATGATGGAATTATGGCAGGGGTGAAAGAGTACAACCCCCATGGGCGGGTGGACGGGATCCGTGTGTCCGCCATGGCCCCTGAAGGGCATGACATGTTCATCGGAGGCATGCGGGATGACTCCTTCGGGCCGGTGGTGGTGTTCGGGTATGGTGGCATATACACAGAGGTGTTTGAAGACGTTGAACGGGTGTTGTGTCCTGCAACCACCGATGAGATCAGGGAAAAGCTTGAAAGACTGAAATGCCACAAAATTCTGCGGGGGACACGGGGCAAGCCTGCTGCTGATATGGATGCCCTTGTTGATATCATTCACCGGGTAAGTGTTATCATGAAGAGATTTTCCTGCATCAGGGAACTTGACCTGAACCCGGTGCGTGTATTTGAAAGTGTAGAAGGGGTGCTTGCCCTGGATGCACGGGCCCGCATTGTGCATGATGCAGAAGAAGCTGCAGGTGAAACGATACGGGAAGGTGCCGGTGATGCACAGTACCTTTCGTGCGGCAGTTAAACGCTGCCGGGGCTATGGTCTTTTCTCTTCGCGGTACAGCCGTAACACCATGGCCCCAAGCAGTATAATGGTGAGGGTCATGAAGGCTGCGATGTAGAGTATAAGTTTTTCGGTGGCCCTGTAGTTTTCTCCCTCTTTTCTTTTCTGTTTTTCCAGTGAGCGGATCTGCCGGTAATAAAGCCTGTTGAAATGTCTGTATGAGGCACTTCTGCCGATATCCGAAATAACATTCACTTCCTCTATGGTGCGGGGTTTTATGATTGAGAATACCTTCACCCCCTCATCATATGCTTCCAGGAGATATTCGGGCAGTTTGTCCGCGTAATCATCAATGTACTTTTCATCAAGTTTTCTGAGGCGTCTTTCAAGAGTACTGATGCTGTTTGTTTTGAAACGATCATGTGCATTTTGGATGGCAAGATCCATCGTGCCGGGGTCTATCCCCTGCTGCAGGTTTCTTCTTTCACGGGGAAGAAAACGTTTAATGCGGTATTCCCCGTACCTGCCGCTGAATACCCTGCGGGCCGTGTCCCTGAAGCCTTCCCCCAGTTCTTCTACGATTGAACGGGCAAGGTCTTCCTCTTCTGACAGGTCTGTCCCGTCCTCAATCTCATCGGTTTTTGCAAGGTTCATTTTCACGAAATCAGACATGCTGAATTCAACTTCAGGGTAATCCTGGAAAGATGAAACCACGTAAGCCTGGTAGGCAAGGAGGCCGGCTGCACCCAGGATGATAAAAGCAGTCATGAGAATCAGCCGATTGCTGTAAGATTGCATCCAGCGCTTTATCGTAACTAAAAATATTTTCACATCTGGTTTTTTCATGATATCCTTTTTAGGAAAAGGGATTGCCTTATTAACCAATACAGGGTAGTTGATAAAGGTAAGTCAGTCAAGACGAAATGGGTGAAATGGTTTGAGAATAACTTGAATTAAAGGAGGAAGGTTTTTATGGAATCCGGGAATGTTCTCTTCGCGCTGGGACTTACCCTGTTTGCCGGTTTGTCAACCGGTATTGGAAGCCTCATGGCGTTCACGTCCAAAAGTTTTGATAAAAGGTTTTTATCGGCAGTACTTGGATTCTCCGCCGGCGTGATGATATACGTGTCCCTTGTGGAAATATTTCCAAAGGCGAAAGAATCGTTGTCCGTGGTGTTTGACGAGAAGACCGGATATGTGTACACGGTTATAGCTTTTTTCGCTGGAATTGCTATCATTGCCCTCATCGATAACCTGGTGCCCTCTTTTGAAAATCCACATGAGTTTCAGCATATTGACCAGGAACAGAAAGGTTTTATAGAAGATAAAAAATTAAAGCGAATGGGTGTCTTCTCAGCACTTGCCATTGCTATTCATAACTTCCCTGAAGGGCTGGCAACCTTCATCGGCGCACTGGAAGATCCCACACTTGGTATCAGTATCGCGGTGGCCATCGCCATACACAACATACCCGAAGGGATCGCGGTATCAACCCCTATCTACTTTGCTACGGGGAAGAGAAAACAGGCATTCCTTTATTCTTTTCTTTCGGGTTTTGCCGAACCAATCGGTGCACTTCTCGGTTATTTTCTGCTCATGCATATATTCAATGATGCCATGTTCGGACTGATCTTTGCCGGAGTTGCCGGGATAATGGTATATATATCCCTGGACGAGCTTCTTCCAACCGCCGAAGCCTATGGTGAACATCATGTGGCAATACTTGGCCTTATTGGAGGCATGGTGGTGATGGCGATAAGCCTGTTGCTTTTTGCCTGACATGGTCCTTCATGGATTTAAAGGTATATCCTGAGGGTGTTCCCTGAAAAATCCATGTCGGTCACTTCAATTCCTTCCACGCTGGTAAAGGTTTCACTGATGAGTCGGTTGAGATGTACCATAAACATGTTCCCGTTAAGGGTGAACTCTTCCCTTATGGAGGACGGGAGACTTCCGGTCACCTTCCTGATGCCGGCTTTCACAATGGCCCGTTTCACCCCGTTACCGAGTATCCTGAAATATGCCCTTCCCTGGTGAAAGCGGACATATTGCACCCTTATAACAACCGGGATCCGTTTCAGAATAATATCAATCCTGTTGTCTTCGGGCATGGTTACCTGTGTAATGTACCTGCTGTTTTGTGAAAGAATGGTGGATAGATGCTCCATGTCAAACTGCAACTGTGATATTCCCATTTCCCGTGCGTATCCTCCACTGCTGAATATTCTCTTTGCTGTTCTTCCCACTATGTAGCTTTCCATGGAATCGGCAACTCCCCCGACAAGTCCTCCCATCACCGGGGCCAGTCTTAGAAGGTTTATACCGCCCTTTTCTCCCGTATGGGAAAGGAGCCTGATCCCGATCTTTTCGTTAAGGTCACGAAGAAGGCGGGAGGGAATCTTTTTGATGGCACTGGTGGTGATCTTCCTTGCCGCGTCTACTCCAAGTTCACGGATCACCTGCTTTGCGGCGCTTCCCATGAGTGAAAGCAACACGAAGGTGCGTACCCTTTCATCGGTGAGTGTGTAGCCGTACAAGCATGCAATGGCCCCCGCCATTCGTGCCTGCACCAGCCATGAGGCATAGATGGACGCGGGTATGGAGACAGGAAGGGTTACCGCCCCGCCAAGGCCGGTTAAAAATCCTGTGCCGAAATTACGTGATGACTCCCAGCGTACCAGTGAATCAACCAGCTGATCTGTGGAGCGTGTTCCCCGGTTTTGAAGATAATCAGATGCCAGCTTTTCTGCCCCTTTTAACGGCCCTGTACCGTCGATGGCCTGGTTGAGAATGCTTTTTACCAGGGAGGTGATTTTCTCACGTGATGTATATGTTTCGTTGTTTTGTACTTTTTCCATGTCACCATTACGCTATTTAATAGTTGTACGCAAATAATAAATATACTACATTTTATTCTCGGGGGAAATATATTTTGAGATTCACTAAATAACCTTTGAAAAACATTACTTAATTATAAATATTTGAAACCGCCCGCTTCGCTGGATAAACGCAGATTAACGCGGATTTAAAAGATATTTTATAAAATATGAAACTATCTGCGGTTAAAAATATTAAGTCATTATATAGAATAAAGATTGTGTAATGAAAATAATAAAGGCGGAATATAAAGACCTCATCCCGGTAATGGACACTGTTGGTGCATGTGTGGCACATCTGCGTGAGCAGGGGATTTACCAGTGGAATGAAATGTATCCAACGGAAAAAGTGCTGGCGGAAGATATTCGGGCGGGTACCCTCTACATCGTAAATGATGGTGAAACCTGCAGGGGGATGGTGGTGTTAAACCAGGTGCATGATACAGAATGGAAAAACGCACACTGGTCAGAGGATTGTGAAAACCCGCTGTGTGTACACAGGCTTATAGTGCATCCAGAGTGGCAAAACCAGGGTGTAGGACGGGCGTTGATGGAGTTTGCCCATAGCTATGCAGTTGATAACAACCATGACTGCATACGGTTTGACGCCTACAGCGGCAATCCACCACTGGTTGAAACCTACCAGCGAATGGGATGCAAAAAGACCGGGGAGGCCATTTTCCCATACAGGGAACTGCCCTTCTGGTGTTACGAGATGATGGTGGAGAGAAAAAACTAATGGAATGGATACTGATTATTGCCGGAATACTGTTGCTGATTACGGGGATAGTGTTACCGGTTATTATAACCGTGATGATGAACCGCCGACCGCAAAGATCCTACCTGGACAGTTATTTTATTACACCCTTTGAACTGCAGGTGCCCTTTGAGAATGTAAGCTTCACAGCCGGTGACGGCGTTACCCTTCGTGGATGGTGGATGAATGGCAGTAAAGGAAGCGTTGTCATCGGCTGTTCGGGCAGGGACGGCACCAAGGCTGACCTGATTGGTATAGGGACGGCCATCTGGCGCTCGGGGCACAGCGTGCTGCTTTTTGACTGCAGGGACAGGGGGGCGAGTGACAGTGCTCCCAGGACGCTGGGGTATAGCGAACAGAAGGACGTGGATGCCGCC
>CAZVRB010000089.1:0-14607 GCA_964629365.1 uncultured Leptospiraceae bacterium | reverse complement strand
ATGGTGTTTTAAAGGTAAATCAGTTCAATAGTATTTTTAATTTAGGGTGGATATAAGATTATTGAAACATTCATTATAAAAAAGAGTGAAATAGATGTCATTACAATGAAATGCACGGATTGTTTAAACGATATATCATTTATTGATTTTTTAATGTCATTTAGCCCATGGCATATAAAATGCTAATTATGCGGAACCAGATCAAAGCTTGCTAAATATAATAATATAATACTTGTTATTTATTTATTCCCTGGTTTCATGCTGGCTATGTTGTGTAAATATGTTGTCACCTCTATAGTTGATTGCATACTGGTTCTATTGATTATTGTGTTCTTATCTGAGTATGTGTTATACAGGATTATACGCATAATTAGGGTTGGGCTGGTTTTTAAAAAATAGGTTAGATGGGTTTGAAGAAATATTATAAAGCAAGTCCAAACAGGGCAGATAAATTTACTTTTTTAATGTGGATAATATTTGTTGTTGTAGCCTTTGTCGTTATTATACAAATATTACCCGATTTAAATTTACTAGAATCAACTGCTTATTTTTTCGTTTGGTTTATGTATGGTTGTGTGTTTACATATTGGTCCTATCATTTACTCAAATCAAAAGTAAAGATTGATGATAATGGAATAATATCCATACCGGGTAAATTTAATTTTACGAAGATTAACAGTTTTCGTTATAAAGATTATTATGTAGGTGTTTGTTTACTAAAATGTAAGTTTTATGTAGACAATATTAATGATGTATACAGAATAAAGACAGATGAACAATTTTCAAACATCATCGAAAAAAGAAAATCTTATGTTCATGTAAAAAATAAATATAGATACTCTCTTCTTAGTAATTCTTATTTGGATAAGGTTATTTGTATTGAATTTATCAATCCGTTAGAAAAAGTGAGAGAGCTTTTAGATGTATTTGGAAAGGTCAGAAACGAACCTCCTATTAAAGAATTATATCTTACTCTTGATGAACCTGATATATTTATCGAGGATGTTAAAAAGTTAAAAACAAAGTTTAGCTCAGTGCGCTCTGTTATTTAGTGGCACTAAGAGAGTCGAAAAGGCTATTTGTTTATTAAATGATGAAAACATGATTTATACGTTAAGTCACTCGCGGTACATGGAATGATAAATTTTCGGGGAATTCTTCTCAATTACAGATTTTATATCTTTTACCCATCTAGCAGGTAAACCGTTCAGTATTGTTTTCATTTTCACGGTATGTTCAGATATATTGATTAAGAATTCTCCCAGTTCAACAGCAGTCTCGATATCCTTAATTCTTTTAGCTTCATCGACTCTTTTGGAGCTTAGATGAAATTTATGGATCACAAACGCAGACGGTTCCGGGATTGTTACGGAGAATTCTCCAAAAGGAACTTTCATCGTATAATCCTGGAGAATCCCAACATACCGTAAACCTTGCGCATTTATATTAATCTTTTCAATCCTGTGAGGTCCATCTTTTCCTCGTCCCTTTTCGGGGATTAAGAATTCAACCTCAAGATCAGGGTGTATGAATTTTGAAAATCCCTGCATAAGAGAATACTCCTCTGTAAAACCGAGTTGAATTAATAAAGATGAAACATCTACATTACTGGAAATCTTTGGCGGGTTTCGTAATAAGAAATCAAGATCAACTGTACGTATCAATGGAATATTATCAGAATCGTTAAATATGATCCTGTAAAAATAAAGGCACCAGCTACCTATCAATATCAGGTCGTCAAGAACTCCAGCTTCGCCCAGGGTATTAACTGTTTTGTGAAATAGTCCAAACTGCTCACTCATTCTTTAATGGCCTTACGTATTTCTAAAATTCTTTCTCTGCTTGTCCGAATGAGTTTTTCAAGCTCTTTCCTTTTGTTGATGAGTTGCTGTAATTCTTTTACCTTTTCAGAATCAATCGGGCCGATGTAATCAGTCCTGACTTTATCATTTTCCCGGTATGCCCTGTATACGTACTTTCTATTATTACGCTGCTTGATAGAAATCGAACCTGATGGTAACTCAGCCAGGTCACGTTCATATCGTTCTAATAGTCGTTGAAGTCTATCATATTCTTCTTTCAGTATTGACTGAATGGTGCTCATTACACCAACCCTTTTGCCCAATAATTATGAAAATATTGCCCATTGTTGGGCAAGTAGTCAAGCATAAAATTGCCCAACAATGGGCTTGAGTAATAAATATGTTGGGCAAAAGGGTGTTAGTTAGAGTTACGACGTCAGTGGCAACATGACCGTCCGATATGACGATGAGGAGAACTTCTGGCGTAGCCTGCACTGGGATCCTTCTGTGCCAGGAAAGTTGTCGCCTGTAAATAACGCAGGAGGCAAGGGGAATGAGATACAGTAAATCACCCTGAACAAACAAAAAGCCCATGTTGAGCAACACAATGCAACATGGGCCAATAATAGCCAGCTGCCGGAATCGAACCGGCGGCCTGCTCATTACGAGTGAGCTGCTCTACCGACTGAGCTAAGCTGGCGGTGTATTTTCATACATACGCATATGACAATAATTGCGCCAACCCATAAAAATTCAATAAATTTTTATGTAAGAGATGTTTTATTTGCCACAGTGAATATATAATCCAAAGTGGCAAATATGAAATATTCAAGGGAAAATCAACCTTTCATGCTTTCCACGAAGGCTTCAACCCGCGTCTGCAATTGCCCGGCATCTTCCTGGCTATAGTCTGTATCAATTTGCAGTACCGGGATACCCGACTTTTTCAGATCATCAACGATTAACCCGCTCTCGATCTGGTAAGGCTGGCAGAACTGCAGGTTGTACAATACAACACCATCGGCATTATAACTGTTATGCATTTCCCTGATCTTTTCAAGCCGTTCTTTATTGGGGGTAAAAACAGCGCAGTGGATTTTCATGTAACGGTCTACAATATTTCCCATCATTTCATCGACAGTGGAACCATTCTCATCAGTGAGATACTCGTGGCCTCGTTCTCCGGTGCATAGCTCTTCACCAACTACAACCGCGTTTGAGTCTTCAATTATTGCGGGCAATTTCCAGTTAGGAACAGCCATGGGGCAGCCGGCAACCATTAGCCGGGGAGTACCGGCAGCGGCGGCACCCTGCTTGTTTTTAATCCGCTCTTCAAGCTCGTCTGCGATGGCATTAACAGAATCGGTAAACCGAACGGGATCATCGTAAAAGAATACCTGGCTGATCAGAAGTGCGTCAAGACCAGAGATGGGAGCAGGGTCGGCATTACGCAGCGCGTATATCCTGTTCATAGCCTTACGCTTGTTGTTTACAATTGCAATGCTTTCCTGCAATTTACCCGCTTCAATTTTTTTCCCTGAAAGTTCTTCAAGTTTTGCTGCAAAGCGGGTATATTCCTCTAAAAGCATTTTCCTGCCGTTATCATTTTTAACCTGGGGAAGGTCCATAACATAAAGGTTATCAATAATAGATTGCCAGTGCTCATGGGCTTTTTTCTTTCCATCACAGGTGTTTTCACCAACTACCAGGTCGCTTGATTCAAGGTAGGGGCATACCTTTGCCAGCTTGAAACCAAGAGCCGATTTAATGAGTGAACACGTGTTTCGGGGTACATAGTTTTCAGCCATATCAAAGGCAAATTCAGCACCCGCGCATAACCCAACTGAAATACCGTCAATTGCCAGTATCAATTCTTCGGGAACATATACACAGAAAGAGCCGATAACCGTTCTTCCCGCTTTTCTTGCATCCACAAGTTCCTTGATCCTGAGGCCATGTATTTCACTTACAACAAAATCAAAGTATTCCATACCTTTGGGGCGGTTTTCCTGGCTGAGAAAATTCTCGCCATACATCTGTCCCACCGCTTCAAGTAACGCGTCATGTTTCTCAATATCAAGCCCAAGCTCCTGCCACATCGGTTTGTAATCTTCTGCCATGAGTTATTCTCCTGTTATAGTATATTTGCATATGGAAACGTTAGTTTTGGGGCAGGATTTGTCAATATTAATATAATTAATTTCATATATCGATAAAAACGATACATTAAATACAGTTATTGCAGAGTTTCAAAAATTATTGATGACTTAATAAAATATTTCTGTTTAAATACACTTTACCTGCCATTGCATAGTAAGCCTGACGTATTATTCATCACGTATTACGGAGGTTCGCATGCAGAAAAATTCCTTCATGAACCGTTTCTTGATGCCTGTGGTTCCGGTACTGCTGCTTGCCATAATCGGCTATGCCGGCTATTTCGGGTTTCGTGGGATTGAACACTATACCCTTCACCAGGTTGTGGCTGCCGTATCGGGAACCCTCTACTTCGTGGCAATCGCTTTTGGCACCCTGTATGTTTTTGCTTCCAGCCGGATGAGAGGCGCAACACTGGGAGAAAGCATACTGGCATCTTTCATTACTCCATTCATCTGGATGACCAAGGAGGTGCTGATCCTGCTGGAATCTCATCCATTCATAGAATGCCTTTACTGGTACGTGAGCCCCCTGCATATCTGGCTAGTGATTTTTATGGCTATCGAGATGGGGGCAGCTTCCCTTATCGTTCGGAAAAAGAAAATGAAGCGTGGTGAACAGACAGGCGGGAAAATGATTCCCTTGCTGGTGATTGTGGCAGGACTTGTCATTTTCGTGCTTATGTACGCATGGGGCAAGGGGGAGAATCTTTACGTTATCTTCCTTGAAGGGTACCGCTTGCTCTTCGGAAGCGGTGTATAGGTAAAGGAGGTATACTTATGAAAAACAAGTTCAATGAATATAATCTTTCGGATCGTATGAGCAGGAGAACCATTCTCAAGGTTACGGGCGCGGCACTCGGCGCCGGTTTGAGCGGAGTTGCTGGTGGGGGAATAACCGGCAACCTGCTTGATGCGCTGGGGACCGGTTCGGCCAGGGCATTCGCGTCCCCGTCCGCCCTGAAAGGGAAACCCAATTTACTGTTCATACTTGGGGATAATCATAATGCGCAGACCATGGGTTGTGCCGGACATCCCTTTATAAAGACGCCGGGTATGGACCGGCTTGCCCGGGAGGGGGTGATGTTTGAACGGGCCTTCAATACAACCTCCCTTTGCAGTCCGTCACGGGCAAGCATTCTTACAGGGATGTACGCCAACCGGCACGGGGTGCTGAACAACCATACACCCTGGACAGACAAGGAAACCACCTTCATGGAACATCTCAGCAGGGCAGGGTATGCTACCGCCTTCATCGGCAAGTGGCACATGCCGGGCAAGCTGCCTGAGCTTCCTTTCCTTGATCTTTTTGTTACCTACACCTACCGGGAAGGGCAGGGTGCGTATTTCAATACACCCATGCTGGTGAACGGTAAGGAAGTTCCCTCACGAAAGCCATACATAACAGAAGAAGTGACCGATTACGCCATGGAGTTCATAAAGAAGAATAATTCAAAGGACGGGGACAGGCCTTTCTGTGTGTACCTCTCCCACAGGCCCGGGCATCCTCCCTTCCAGGCACCCGACGATATATCAGGGATGTACGCTGATGCGGAAGTGACTGCCGTGCTGCCCCCGCACGTGGATCCACTGTGGTATGGGAAGACCAACCAGAACGTGTTTCAGGGCGTGATGATGGGATCGTATTACGACCAGTACCGGGGCTACTGCGAGACCCTTACCGCCATGGACAGGGACATCGTCAACATATTGGACTACCTTGACCGGAAAGGGCTCAGCGATAATACCATCGTCATCTACATGGGGGACAACGGAATGCAGTGGGGCACCCACGACTGTCACGGCATACGGGAACCCTATGAAGACTCCATACGGTTACCCTTTATCGTGCGGGCGCCGGGCATGGTGAAATATCCCGGCGGGAAGCGCAAACAGATGGTGCTGAATATCGATATTGCCCCAACGCTGCTTGACCTGGCAGGGGTCAGGGCCCCGGCTGACATGGACGGCATGAGCATTGTTCCGGCCATAAGAAATTCGCGGGCCAGGACTCGAGATGACTTTCTGCTGGAATTCTGGCGTTACTACCCGGAAAACACCCCGTCGTACAGGGGTATTCGCACTGACCGTTACAAGTATGTGGAGTTTGAGCGGGGAAGGGATCCCTGGCTGTTTGACTTGAAAAAAGATCCCAAGGAGATGGTAAATCTCTACCCGGAGAAAAGTAAAAGCAACCTTATGAAGATGTTACTGCAGAAGCTTGAAGGGTACCCGTAATATTTAGTATTAAGCAATTTTATCGTCATAAGACTGTACGGTTAATGCAGTTACCGGAGTATTAATTATCTAATATCTCTTGACATAAAATGGACAAATATTACCATTGTGCCACATGTATCATAATATTTATGTGTTTTTTATGTAAAAATTTATAGAAGGGAGTGGGACAATGAAGATAGCTGTCTTAGTTAAACAGGTTCCGGATATGGAATCTAAGTTCAAGATTATTGATGACAGTAAAGTCGACGAATCCCAGATCGCGTTCAAGATGAACGATTTCGATGAGTACGCAGTAGAAGCAGCGCTGCAGCTCAAGGAAAAGTATGGTGGAGAAGTTATTATAGTTTCTTCCGGTCCAGACAGAATAACAAAAGAGATTCGTCAGGCATTCGCCATGGGAGGCGACTGGGGTGTGCACATCAAGGACGAGCAGGTTGACGCTGGTGACAACTTTGTAGTTGCTGAAGCCCTTTACAAGGCAGTAGACAGCCTTGGAGATGTTGACCTGGTACTCAGTGGTGTACAGGCAGAAGATGACCAGGCTGCGGTTACAGGCGCAATGATAGCCGACATGATGGGCGTGCCTCACTGTACAAACTGTGTAAAGATTGAAGTTGGTGATGATCAGAAATCACTTACGGTAAATCGTGAGCTTGAAGGTGGACTGAACGAAGTATCAGATATGCCAATGCCAGCCGTTCTCACAATCCAGTCCGGTATCAACCAGCCGAGGTATCCGACTCTTCCAGGTATTATGAAAGCCAAGAAGAAAAAACTTGATGTAAAAACAGCAGCCGACCTTGGCGCGTCAAATGTTGGTGAAGCGGGCTCGAAGACACAGTTCATGAAGATGTTCTTCCCTGTTGCTGAGCACATGGCTGAAATTATTGAAGGCGATGCTCCGGCAGCGGCTGCAACGCTGGTTGAGAAGCTTAAAACTGAAGCGAAAGTGCTGTAAAAGGGGGGTACAAAATGGCAAAGTTATTAGTTATAGCTGAACATAGAAATGGTGAAATAAGCGAAGGTACGCTGGAACTGTGTAAAGCGGCAAAGGAAGTGGCATCATCTCTTGGTGCAGAACCTGCAGCTGCTGTGTTCTACAAGGATGACAGTCTTGCTAATGAAGTAGCAAAATATATTCCAGAGGTATTTGCGGTAGTAGATGCCAAGCTGGAAAACTACAATCCCGACACAACTGCAGATGCGGTGAAAGCTGTAATTGACGCCCAGGATGTTGTTGGTGTATTGATTCCGCATAGTTATGACGGTGTTGATTATGCTGCCAGGGTGGCAATGGCCATGGGTTGCGGTATGGTTTCAAACTGTAATAATATTGCTGAAGAAGGCGGAAAAGCTGTATTTACACGAAGTATATACAACGGAAAGATCCAGGAAATCAAATCAGTTAAGGGCGATAAATTTGTAGCCACCTTCGAAAAGGGTGCCTACGATCCCGAAGCTGAAGGATCTGCCGGTTCAGTATCCACTGTTGACGCAACTATCAACGATCCAAGAAGAAAGATGAAAGAAATCGTTGAAACGATGGCCGGAGCCGTAGATATCTCTCAGGCCAGGGTAATTGTTGCCGGTGGTCGTGGAACAAAAGACAAAGATAAGTATGCTGAAGTTATTGTAAGCCTTGCAGAAAAACTGGGTGGCGAATATGCCGCATCCAGACCGGTAGTTGACTCTGGATGGACTGATCCTGCACGTCAGGTTGGTCAGTCAGGTAAGACGGTTAATCCCGATCTTTACATTGCTGCAGGTATATCCGGCGCAATCCAGCACGTGGCGGGCATGAAAGGTTCCAAGTGCATTGTTGCAATCAACAAGGACCCTGAAGCTCCCATCTTTAACATTGCTACATATGGTATCGTAGGGGATCTTTTCGAAGTTCTTCCTGCTTTCAAGGAAAACCTGTAAGAAACGAAAACTGTACCATAATCAATAACGAAAAGGGTGCCTTAACGGGCACCCTTTTTTTATATGAAATAATGGAAAATATTTTGATGGGACAGCAGTCTGCCTAGAAAGTTTTGAAAAGAATTCCGATTTCACCTCTTCCGTCATACATGTAGTCTGTCCAGTCGGTATTGGCGGCTATGAGGTCGTTTGCGTAGAATTCTGCCATCATTGCAAGATAGATGTCAATAAACCTGGTGATATGGAAACGGAACCTGACTCCCGTGCCGATGCCGGGCTGCTGGTAGCCCATAAATTGAATTGCATTGTTCTCTTTGCCTTCAGCCGACATGACTACATGTGTTATGTAACTGAAGTGAAAACCACCGAGAAGGTCAAGGCTTACAGACTTTCCATTTAATGCGTAGAAAAAGTATAATGGCATCTGAATCATCTGCACGGTACTTTCAAGGTCTATAGGTTCTGTTTCACCAGACATTTCAAGAATTAATACGGAATAATAGTAATACAATCCTGAATGAAGGCCGGTGTTTTCAGAAAACATGTAGTCAAAGACAAAACCACCTCCAGCTCCCCAGCCTGGTTTCCATTCAGGTTTTCCCCCATCGTCACGGCCACGCAGGTGAATGGCTGAAAACAGTCCACCCGTGCCAGCAAGTCCAAACATGACATTTTTTGATGTATCTCGTTGCCTGGATGGTTCTTCTGCTGAAAAAACCTCGGATGAGGTCATGATCAGTAATAGACAGAGCACCACGAGACAGCTAAGGTTATATATACTTTTCTTGATATACCGCACAATTGTTACCCCGTTCAGGATTTCATGATGCATGTTCCATTGAATACAGCTCCTGTTTCTACGGAAAGATCCGGTGATACAAGGTCTGCACTTGTGATACTGTTCGCGTACAATTCTATACTTTTTGAAGAATTAATTTTACCATTCAAGGTGCCGTTTACTGACACAATGCTGGCCCTGATGTCCGCTGAAACCTTTGCCTCCTCCCCGATAATGAGATGGCCGTCAGTCTCGATCTTTCCTTTAAAATCCCCTTTTAACTTTAATGAATCTTTAAACTTTAATGCTCCATTGAAGCGGATATCGCTGTTTATAACAGTTCCAATTTTATTTTCATCTTCAACAATTTCTTTAATATCAGCCATGAAAGCTTCTCCTTGTAATTACTGAAAAATGTTTTCCGTGTATAGAACATCTGTATAAAATGTCGAGAAAAATATTTTCAAGCTGGAATATTACTTTACCAGACACTTGACACACTCAGTTATTTTGATTATGGGCAGGTTCTGATAAAATGTCAAATAATAAAAAAAAACAAAAAGTCATTGCGCTAAAATGTCTTTTTCTGTTAATCCTCCATAAAGAAGTTTTACAAAGGAGTAGATAATGGAAGAAATAATCAGCAGGGCAAACGAACTTGGTTTAATGATCAAGGGTACAGATGTATACAAGAGATACGTAGAAGTAGTGAAAAAGCTGGAAGAAAATCCGGAATCCAGAAAGCTGCTCGAAGAATTCGCCCAACTAAGTGAAACAGTACAGCAGAAAGAAGGCACCGGTCAGCCTGTCGAAGTTGAAGAAAAACAAAAAATCGAAGAACTTTCAGCGAAGGTGTCCGAAGACGAGTTGTTAAAAGAATTTATTACCGCGCAGTCTTATTACATGAACTTAATGATGATGATACAGAAGGCGATAAGTGAACCCGAGGGGGAGCCTATCGATGAGTCAAAGATAGTAAAGCCAAACCAGCCGGGAAAAATAATAACCGACCTGTAAATAAAAAAGCGGGAGTATAAATACGCTCCCGCTTTTTTCTATTGCGAATGTAGACATTATCAGCTTATTTTGCTGACCGCCTCCGCGATTCGTTTTAATCCTTCAGAAATATTCTCATCAGAAGTGGCAAATGACATTCTGAGGTTCTTTTGAGTACCAAAGGCGATACCTGGTACCGCGGCAACCTTCGCTTCTTCAAGAAGATATGCACAAAACCTTCCCGAAAGGTCGTCATTATCGAAGTTCTTTTCCATGTCTTTCCAGCCTGGCAGGGATGCGATGCCTTCAATATTAGGATACGCGTAAAATGCACCGTCTGGATTAAGACATGAGAATCCCGGTATTTCATTAAGGCCGTTTACTATAAGTGTTCGCCTGCGAGTAAATGCTTTTACCATCTCGGTAATAACACCCTGGTCTCCGGTTAATGCTTCAACTGCTGCCCATTGTGAAATTGATGCAGGGTTGGAGGTAGACTGGCTTTGCAGTACCTCGGCTTTTTTTATAATGTCTTCATCAGCTGCCATGTACCCTATACGCCAGCCTGTCATTGAATAGGCCTTAGATACACCGTTCAGCACCACTGTCTGCTTTTTCATTTCAGGGGCAACGGTGACAATATTTTCAAAGTTATTATCATCATAAAGGATTGATTCGTATATATCATCTGATATAGCCATAATACCTTTTTCAATTAGAATATCTGCAATGGCCTTCAGTTCCTGCTTGTTGTACATAGATCCGGTGGGATTGGATGGTGAATTGATAACTACTGCCCGGGTCTTCCGTGTAATGGCTTTTTTCAGCTGTTGTGGAGTCATCTTGAAGCTGCTTAACTCGTCGGTTTGAATAATAACGGGTTTTCCGTCGGCAAGTTCAACCATGGCGGGGTATGAAACCCAGTAAGGTGCCGGTATTATAACCTCGTCACCCTTATCCAGTAGAACCTGCATGAGATTATAGAATGAATGCTTACCACCACAGTTCACTGTTATTTCAGCCGGTGTATATTTTAGTTGATTGTCACGCTCAAATTTTTTCGCTATGGCATTTTTTAATTCGGGAATCCCGCCGGCGGGAGTGTACTTGGTCTTCCCTGTTTCTATGGCACGTATGGCAGCGTCTTTTATTGATCTTGGTGTATCAAAGTCAGGCTCACCCGAACCGAATCCAATAACATCAATGCCCTGTGCTTTCATTGATTTGGCAAGGGCAGTAATTGCCAGTGTTGGTGATGGTTTGACCTTTTCAATTCTACGTGAGAATTTCATACTTAATTCCTCTTTATATTAATTAAATTTATAATAAGAGCAGATTGATTGTAGCGCGTAGTATGCCGGTGTTGCTATTTAGAGAGCAAAAAAACAAGAAGGATTGGAGGTAATTAAATGTAAACCGGGAGACATGTCAAGTATTTTATAATGTGCATTGCACAGTGTATTCACGCTTCATTCACATGTATTGATAAAATTCTCTTGCGTAAATGCAGGAGAAAACTCATAATTGCCGGAAGTATAAACAAAGGATGCAGCATAGATATACATTGAGGTAGTATAATGAAAGTCAGATTCTGGGGTGTACGGGGGTCAATTCCTACACCTCTCAGCAACGAGATAATACAATACAAGATTTCAAAAGCCCTGTCCCTTGCGTCCCCCAAAGATATAGCTTCAGAAGAATCAATTGAGTCTTTTGTACAATCCCTTCCCCTGTCAATAGCTGGCAGTTATGGTGGAAATACCACAACACTTGAGGTGAGAAACAAGTATAACGATCTCATAATAATTGACTGCGGCACCGGGATAAAACATCTTGGAAATCAATTATTGAAAGAAGAATTCGGCAAAGGGCAGGGGACAGGCACAATTCTTCTAACCCATACCCACTGGGATCATATACAGGGAATACCGTTTTTCGGTCCATTTTACATACCAGGCAACAAGTTCAATATATATTCACCGTATAAAGATATAAAGGACAGGGTTGAGTACCAGCAGGTCTTTACCCATTTCCCCATCAATTTAGAATATATGCTGGCCCAAAAGGAGTTCTTCATTATCGACCGTGAGGGTGAGTTGTTTCTGAACGATATGCGCATACTGAATAAAAGCATGCGCCATCCCGGCGGGTCTTACGGTTTCAGGTTCGAGGAGGATGGTAAAACATTTGTTTTCACCAGTGATTGCGAGTTTAATATTGATGAACTTGACAAGATAGAGAGTTACCGTGAGTTTTTCCAGGATGCGGACGTGTGCGTGTTCGATACACAGTATACTTTTGAAGAATCTATAAACAAGATTGACTGGGGACATTCATCCGCGTCAATAGCCATTGACGTGGCAAACATGTTTAATGTTAAGAAATTAATCCTTTTTCATCATGAGCCTGATTACAATGATGAGAAGCTTGACGCGGTGCTTTCCAATGCCAAGTCGTACATCAATATGAATACCCGGACAAGGGGAAAGCTTGAAGTGGGAATCGCCTACGAGGGGCTTGAACTGGAAATCTGATTATTTTGTGTTTTGAAGTCGCTCAATATCATCAAGTTTTCCCACTACCACCATTATTGTATTTGGTTTAATAATATCTTCACCTGTAGGCGCTATCTTAATGTTAACGTTCTTTCCGGAAAGGTCGTACTTGTCTCCATTATGGGCCAGATCCTTAAGCCCGATAACCTGGCACCCGAATTTTGTGCTGATTTGCAGCTCTTTCAACGGCTTGTTGAGAAAACTTTTGGGGGGCTCAACTTCAAGTATTCCGTATTCATCACTGAGGGGCAGGTAATCCATCGCGTTTTTAAGTGACAGCCTGTTGGCTATACGAATAGCCATATCCCTTTCAGGGAACACAACGTCGTGCACCCCTATCATTTTAAGTATTTTGCCATGATCTTCAGATATGGCACGGACGATAATTCGCGGTATGCCGATTTCTTTCAGGTACAATGAAATAAGAATACTTGAGGTCATGTCCTGGCCGATGCTGATGATGGCGGCATCAAAATCTGATATGGCCAGCGATTCCAGCACCTCCTTGCTTGACGCGTCACCTATTATTGCATGGGTTATAAAATCCCTGGCTTTCTGAACGATGTCCTTGTTGGAATCCATACCTAGAACTTCACAGTTGTTCTCAACCAGTGTCCGTGAGATATTAAAGCCGAAATTTCCAAGTCCAATAACAAAAAATTTCTTCATGGTTACCCTATCATTATATGTTCTTCAGGATATTGAATACTAATTTCCTTCTTATGAGATGTCAATGCCAATATGAGGGTTAACGGCCCCAGTCTTCCAACAAACATGATGATGCACATGAGAATTCTTCCCGGTTCAGTGGTGAGGGTTGTAAGCCCCGTCGAAAGTCCTACTGTTCCAAAGGCTGACGTAATCTCGAAAAGAATCGATAAAAATGTATGTTCAACATGAAGGCTTGATATTGAAAGTATAATGAAGGTGAATAATGAAATAAAAAGAAATGAGAGTATCAACAGGGTGGTACTTTTTTCAATGGTATCACTTCCCGGCGATCGTTCCCATATTACAACGTCACTTTTACCCATGATTTTTGATACGATGAGCATCACAATTATGCCGATGGTTGTAGTTTTTATGCCACCCGCGATTGATCCTGGTGAACCACCGATAAACATGAGACCGATCATCATAAAAAGGGTGTTTTCCCTGAGGTTGCCAATGTCAACAGTATTAAACCCTGCAGTTCTGCAGGTTACCGACTGGAAGAACGAGGTGAGCAGTTTTTGCGGTAATGACTGGTTTTCAAGAGCCCCGGTCCATTCTAAAATAAGAAAAAGCAGCATACCACCCATGATCAGGATGATGGATATGATAAGCACAAATCTTGTGTGAATAGAGAGGTTTCTCCAGAAATTGCGGGTGCTGCTGGTTAGTGGACTGGTTAATTCTGTTAATACCAGGAATCCAAGTCCACCCAGTATAACGGCGGTTGCCACCGTTAGTACTATTATGGAATTATCATGAAACCCCATGAGGCTGTCTGAAAATGTAGAAAAGCCGGCATTACAGAATGCTGAAATTGCGTGAAATATTGAATGCCAGATAGCTTCGGGTAGTGGGAAATGCTGAATAAACTGGGTTAAAAGAATAAGGGCGGTTATTAATTCAATGATCACCGTATACAGTACAATTCGTACAAGGATGTTTCTTAATGGCATAGCACTGACGTCGCTGTAAACGCTTTGCAGGGTAAACCGCCACTTGATTGAAAGGTTGCCTCCCATCATAGAGAGAATGGCTATGGAGAATGTCATTATGCCCATTCCACCGAACTGGAGAAGCAAAAGTATAACTCCCTGTCCGAAGAGGGTGAAGTCGACCGGCGTATCAAGTACAATTAGTCCGGTTACACATACTGCCGATGTTGAGGTAAACAACGCGTCGATTATTGATATGCCATTAGTTGTACTAACCGGAAGAAGAAGCAGCCCCATGCCAGTAATAATTAGCATTAGAAAACTCAAAAGAATTTTCTGTATAGGAGGGATATCTTTAATGAATTGTATCATTGTTCTCAATAAAATAAAGGGTATATTCTGTATATACCCTTTACCCCTGATGATAAAATCACTTTGATTTGGGCGCTACAGGGCTTGAACCTGTGACCCTCTGCTTGTAAGGCAGATGCTCTCCCAGCTGAGCTAAGC
>CAZVRB010000088.1:0-14677 GCA_964629365.1 uncultured Leptospiraceae bacterium | reverse complement strand
CGTATCGTCAAGTATAGGCCGAATCAATTCAGGGATATCATTTGGATCATGCTGCAGATCTGCATCAAACTTCACCGCTATCAGTGCACCCGCACGCCGGGCAGCATCCAGACCGCTTCGTACTGCCGCGCCAAGACCACGATTTAACTTGTGTTCAACCACGCGATCGGCACCCGCCTTTTGAGCATTCTCAGAAGTATCATCACTTGACCCGTCGTTAACAACGAATATCCTGTATTGCAGACCAAGCTTATTAATCTTCGTTTTAATCTTTTTCAGGTTCACTATTGTTTCATGAATGCTCATGGCTTCATTGTAGGCAGGAATTACCACTACCAGTAAACCCTTGTTTTTTTTAGCTGTTTTTTTAATTGTAGTCATTTTTATAACCAATTATTTATGATAACGTTGTTTTTTCTGTAAATATAATTGTTCTTCAATCAATTCACGGTTAGTACGTACAAGGTCACTTAATATACCCATCATGAACATAAGTACCGCGGTAATGAAAAGTATTGTGGCGGCAATCAGGGATTGTATGTGCCCTCCTCCACCACTGGTAAAGAAATAGTACAGGTATCTTACGATCAGAACAAATGAAGGTATGAAAAACAGAATGGCGAGAAACAGGAAAGTTGGAAGAGGATGATACAATACATACACCTTTAAAAGATTCAATCCTGATTTTCGTATATGCTGAAACATATTTTTGAAAAGACGGGAATCCCTTGTTGGCTCATTGGTTGTAATTTTTACCGATTCAATCTTCAGGTTCTTTTTCGCGCACTGCATAATGGTATCGAGAACATAACTGAACCGGGTTGTAACGTTTAACCTGAGCAGGCTTTCATGAGAGTATGCCCTGAAACCGGATACGGTATCTTTTACGTCAGTTTGCGTAAACATTCTGACTGTTGCACTGCCAAACCATTGCAGAAACCGTTTAAATACACTGAAGTGTTTCACCTTCCATGTCTGCCTGTCACCAATAACCACATCCGCCCTTTTTTCTATAATGGGCTGAATAAGGTCTGGTATATACCTGGAAGGATACTGGTTATCAGCATCAGTATTTACCATTATATCCGCACTATCTTCCAGTGCTGCCTCCATCCCTGACTTAAAAGCTATACCGAGACCATGATTGGATTTATGTGAGATGACCCTGCATCCATATTTCTCAGCAACTGCCCTGGTATTATCAGTAGATCCATCATCTACGACCTGAACGATAATCTTGTCTATGCCCTTTATTGATTTTGGAATTTCTTCAAGAACGAGCGGCAACGTTTGTTCTTCGTTTAAACACGGTATATTTATTACAAGCTTCATAATTACCCTTAAATCCTGAATTTAATGATTCATTACAGTCATTGAACTGAAATAAGATGTCAATTAAAAAAGGTATCTCTTTGAGTCAGCAGCTGATTATTTTCTTTACATAATCTAATCCCGGTTTAATTATTGTGATAACTGAATACTAATTATTTTCCGGATTAAAAAATGGCAACTTACGCGATTATCCTTGCCGGTGGCACAGGAACGAGACTGGGCGGCAATGAACCCAAACAGTTCTTACCTCTCGGTGATAAACCGGTCATAACCTGGTCTTTACTTGCGTTTGAAAATCACCCTCTGGTTGACAATATAATCACGGTACTTCCGGAGCCCTATCATGATAGAATTGAAAATATTTCCAGGGAATATGCGATATCAAAATATCTGCACACCGTAAAAGGTGGTGATACCCGGCAGCAATCTTCGTGGAACGCTATACAGTCATATCCATTTGACCAGGAGGACATTCTGCTTTTCCATGATGCTGCCCGGCCATTTGTTAATTCAGATATCATCACCAACTGTATTATAATGACTGGTAAGTACGGTGCGGCAGGTGTGTATGTTCCTGCCATTGACACGATTACAGAAATACGCGAAGAAACAGTACAGAGAACCCTGGACAGGAATTTTCTACACTACACGCAAACTCCCCAATCATTTAAATATTCAGTAATTACAGACGCACACATGAAAAGCAGCAAAGAAGGTGTAACCGGCGCCACAGATGATATATCACTGGTTAGAGATGCCGGTTACAGGGTTTACGCGGTTGAAGGCAGTTATTCAAATATCAAGATAACAACTCAACATGACTATAAAATGGCCCGGTGGTTATGCGGACAACTTGAGCTTTAATCAATACGCAATGTTTTAATACTACCCAGTTCTTTTATGCTGTTGAATAACTGCCTGATGCTTATATCTTCATCTATTCTACAGTTAATTTCAACATCAGTGGTTTTATTCTCAACATCTTCGGTTATGGAAACCTGTCTTACCTCTATATCATCCTTGAACATCTTAACCACATTCATTACCTGTTTAGGAGTAATCTCAGCTGAATAGAAAGTTACCTGCAAAATCCTGATCTTTCTTTGTTCTACCAGCCAATTTTCGATTTTTTCAAAAACCTGTAATACTATGACAAGCAGTACTGTTGATATAACACCGAGCATATAATATCCAGCTCCGAATACCAGCCCTATACCTGATGTTGTCCATATTGTTGCAGCCGTTGTGAGTCCTCGTATGCTGAAGCCATATTTGAATATTGCACCGGCGCCAAGAAAACCGATTCCGCTTATAACCTGTGCTGATAAACGCGCCGGATCTGAATTTGCAAATTGATCTATGAATGTTGCAGGTATATATAATGAAAGAATCATTATTGTGCAGGCACCCAGGGCCAGTACCATGTGAGTTCTCAACCCGGCCGGCTGATACTGCCTTTCTCTCTCAAATCCGATCAAAAAACCGGCAGCCAGCGCAAATAACATGCGAACAAGCCCGGTAACAGGAGAAAGCAAATCAAGTCCTGTGATGCTGTCCATCATCAGGTTTATCCCTCCAGTATTTTTTGCAGCATTTTAATCTGATTCTGAACACTTTCTTTTGAAGTGCTGCCGTAAGATACCTTTCTCTCTGTGGATGTTTCAGGATTAATAGCATCCACCGCATCTGCCTCAAACTTATCTGAAAACTTCTTCATCTCCTCAAGTTTCAGCGAAAAGAAGTCTTTTTTTTCATTTTCACAATACCTGACAATGTTTCCGATCACTTCATGAGATTGTCTGAACGGTACACCCTTTTGTACGAGGTAATCAGCAAGATCTGTTGCTGTTGAAAAATTGCTATAGACGGTTTCTTTCAAGCGGTGTGAATTTACTTCCATAGATGAAATCATCTCGATCATACCTTCAAGAGACAACATGACTGTTTCAACCGCGTCGAATACGGGTTCTTTATCTTCCTGGAAATCCCGATTATACGTAAGAGGAAGACTTTTCATAACAGTAAACAGGCTTATCATATCACCATACAGCCTTCCAGTCTTTCCCCGTATCAGTTCAGCGATATCCGGATTTCGTTTCTGCGGCATTATTGATGAACCTGTTGTCACCGTATCGGACAAACGTATGAATGAAAACTCGCTGCTAGACCAGATTACCAGCTCCTCGCAAAACCGTGAAAGGTGCATTCCCAGCATTGAGGCAAAATACAAAAAGTCAAGGGCGAAGTCCCTGTCACTCACCCCATCCATTGAGTTGGGTATGATTTCAGAAAAATCAAGCTCCTTTCGCAGCATTTCCCTGTCGCTTGAATAATTCACCCCCGCCATAGCACCAGAACCCAGGGGCAGGTTATCACAACTTGACAGGGTGAATTCCAGTCTTCGCAAATCACGTACTAATGCCCAGGCATGCGCCAGCATATGATGACTGAAACGGACTGGCTGGGCCACCTGCATATGGGTATATCCGGGCATAACCGTGTCAATTTCACTGTTTGCAAGAGTTACAAGCTCAAGAATAAGACGCTTCAGCAGAAGAGATATGTCATTGCAGGCATCAATGATAAAAAGCCGAAAATCCAGTGCAATCTGATCATTGCGTGAACGTCCCGTATGCAGCCTTTTCCCTGCCTCACCGATCATTTCAGTAAGCCTTGATTCAATATTCATATGAATATCTTCTAGTGATGTTGAAAATTCAAAAGATCCCACTTCTATCTCATGACGGATATCTTCAAGTCCCCTGATAATATTCTTATAGTCATCATCCGTCAGCACGCCGATTTTATTCAGCATTTTCGCGTGTACCATGGAGCCCCGAATATCCTGGCGATACAATACCTTATCAAATTGAATTGATGATGAAATTTTTTCTGTAATAGACGAGGTCTTCTTATCAAAACGACCTCCCCATAGTTTCTTACTGTCTTTTGACGAGTCTGGCATTGCATTCTCCTGTCATTGTTCCACATGAAGTATATAATAAAAAACGCCCCCTCCTGGTTATTCCTCGTGGAACATGCTTGGGAACGCTTTTTTCACTGCACTTGTTGTATCATAACAGTAGGATTATAACATGTGTAATATATTCACTCAATCATGAAAAAGATTGTAACTCGGTCAACAACTTTTCAAGATAGCGGGTAAGCTTTTCGAATTGTGGTTTTAATTCATATTCAAGAATATCTGACAGGCTTATTATGTCATTGTTTTCCATTACATCAACAATTTCATTCAGCAACTCGTTTACATAGGCATTTATATCATCCATTGACTCACCATCAATAGTGATAGTTTGCAAGTCAATTCCAAAAACCGGTGTCAGCTGATAACAGGTTCTCATGTAAAAGTATATAAAGTCCATTATGTCCTGTAACAGTTCCGCACCGCCCTCATCATTTCCAGACTGATATGCAATCGATGCCTTTTCAAGCTTTTCTGCAATCTCAGGCATTTCATCTTTTAGTTCCATAATTCCTTTTAAAAGATTATCAGGTGAATCAATACTTTGAACAATTAGATCTTTCAATTGTTCACTCATTAAAATAATTTTAAACAGCTCTTCCATATCATGTATGGCTTTCGTATATCTTTGAAGAAATGACTGGTCACTGGCTTCCTCTACAGGTACTGACTGTATTTCAGTGATAAGTTCAGACAGTTTTTCAAAATAATCCTGAACCGTTCCGTCCCTGAAGCGTATTTCTGACGTAGACAGCTGTAACATTGATATGACTGAAAGTACTATTTCCTGCATCCAGCTTAGACCGTCCACCAGGTCATGCACATCAACTTCGGTCAGGGGGCCATCCTCATCAAGACTGTCAAGTGCTCCATCAGCACGGTTACAATAGGCGATACCCTCTTTAAGAGAATCAACAACTATGTCAGCTATCGACTGAACAATACAGTTTATTTCCTTTATTTCATCAAGGTCCATTGTGGGAATTTCTGACGGTATGTACTCAGTACCATCGATAATAACACTGGCGAATACCAGCTTTCTTTCGTGTGACCACTCCGTTACAGACCTTATTATATCAGTTGTATCTTTTTCCCCGTCCAGGGTGAAATCTACCGTATGATCATTTATTAAAAGCTCCAAACCTGTTACCTCTTCACCTGTTTGATTAGTACTATTTTTTATCGCTGTTTCCAGATAGACCCTTCATTTGCTGTTTCAGCCAGTCACCCTGTGATTTGGCTCCAGATATGGATTTCTCCATGTTGGCAAATTTCTGCCTTAGTTTCTCTTCATATTTCTGCACATGGCGGGCATGCCGTTCAATACGATTATCCGCACTTTCTATCTGTTCATCCTGCAAATTGATTTTGCTTGAAATAATATTCTTACCCGTACGTACATACGGATCCAGTATCTCTTCCAACCTGAATGCCATTCCTGTATCAGTTCTGTTGTCACCATCAGAATCAGAACCAAAGAACTCTTTAACAGCATCCGGCTTTTCCGTCAATACGCTGTTGAGTTTTGCCTTGTCGATCACCAGCTTTCCTTCTTTTATTCTTTCCCATTCGGCATTCACATCTCCAGTTGAAACCCCGATTTCCATCAGCATTTTAATCGGGTCTTCCTCCCTGCTGGGATAGGCATCACTAACTGCTCTTTTTAACATGTTCTCAAGCCTCAGAAGAGTCATATCACCGGTGAAAACACCCTGTTCTTGTTTCGTTTTTTTATAATCACCAACCCGTTCTGTCATACCCGCCTTGGTTAATTGCTTGTTATATTCTAAATAACTGTTATATGCCTCTACAAATGCCTGTATCTTCTCGCTGGCCTTTTCGAGATCTGGTTCAATATTCAGCGTTACCGCCACCTTCGAAGGTGCTCTCAGGTTAAGCACAACACCTTTTATTACATCATCAATATTTTCATTTTTCGATCTTGTAACATCAACACCATCTACTTTGAACTTTGCATCTTTTGCTTCGGCAATCACGTTTTTCGGTTCAAGTAAACCATCCCCTTTTTGTGGGGTCACCAGTTCGGCCTTCTGGAATTCTGCTTCACCGGTATTACAGTAAAAAATTAACTTAGTAATTTTTTTACCATTGAAATCATTACCAATCTGAACTTTCTGCCTGCCGGTTGCCTTGCTATCAAGCTGATATATCTTTTCTGTTCGGGTTTCGTTCTCTACCGCTACAACGCCTACACCCATAATATTGGTAATGTCTTCTTTCTTTTTTTGAGGTTCTACCGGCCTGGTTCTTGATGGGTTGTAACCTTCGAGCTCAATACCCTTTATAACAGTTTTCTCTTCAGGTCCCACCTGAACCCTGTTTGGTACAGTTTCTTTTTCAATTTCTTTCTGCTTCCTGTGAGATGCGTTGAATTCCAGGAATGAATCTTCTTTCACAGTATATTCCAACGGCAACACGTATTCTCTCCATAATCGGCCGGATATGGAAACAGACTTACCGTCCTTCTCAACCTCAAGACTGCCGGTTTCTTCGGGTATTTTTTTATCCCCGGTGTAACCTGTAAAATACTTGCCATCAAAAAGGAGTGACATTTTCTCCTTGTCAGCACCCTTTTCACCTTTTATCAATCCAATTTTCTGCAGGAACTTCTTGTCACCTTTAATCTTCAGTTCACCCTTCTTGCCCGATGTTTTGGACTCAATTCCCAGTATATACTTATCATCAACAGTATTGATATACGAAGTATTAACCATTTCTCCCGCTACCTCGTTAATGCGTTCCTGTAGTGATTGCAATGTGCCTCCCCTGAAACGAAGACTTTCAGAAGTACCATCTACTTCGATGGTCAATTTTCCGGAAGGTAGCTTTTTGTCCTGTGATACGGGATCTGTTGTAATTTTATGTGTTGCGGCAAGCTGGTGAACTTCGATCTTCCTGCTGCCTTTTTCTGCTTTCTTGCTGGCAGTAGCGGAAACCACATTGTCGTTTGAAGATAATGCTTTTTTTTCATTGAAAGAAGCCCTGAAACCGTACAGGTCTCTGACTGCCTTATCCAGGGTATCAAGCCTGTTTCCCAGCTCTCTCAGGGCATCTTTCTTATGATTATATAATTTTATATCCTGTTCCCATCGCTTAATGGGCCTGGCTTCATGTGTTACTAGTTTTTCAATTATCGCATCAGAATCAATCCCTGATGCCATACCACCGATAGTTACTGGCATAGTGCCCTCTCTATTCAGAGAAATACTTTTCTCAATACATTGGTACTGAAAATTTATTCAGGTTACAATATCAATATACTACCTGAATATGTCTCCTTCTATAGAATATCGGCATAATTTACTATTTCCATTAGAACTCTAATACAGCCGGAATACATTATTTCTCCAGGCATTATTACCTTGATTGGTCAAGAAACATGCCAATCATATCCTGAAGATGTTCAACCAGTTGTATCATTTCTTTTTCAGGAATTTCCCTGATTACCTCTCCAGTTTTAAAATCGGTTACCCTCATGATAATGCGCCTTGTTTTATCATGATAATCAAAGGATATTCTCTTGTTAACAGACTTTGCGGCTGAA
Organism: uncultured Leptospiraceae bacterium; assembly: GCA_964629365.1. Lineage (GTDB taxonomy): Bacteria > Spirochaetota > UBA4802 > UBA4802 > UB4802 > M55B154. Next base: position 6,797 of record CAZVRB010000088.1, on the reverse strand, counting down.
TTCAGAGTATCCACCATGTTCTTCATTTCATCATCAGAAAGATTCATTTTACCGGTGTCAACAGGTTGAGAATTCTTCTGATTAACCTGTTTCAGAGGCTTTTGCATTGCTTCTTGATTAACATACCCCTGTGTTTTACCATTGATTATTTTGCTTATTTCCATGTTATTACCTCCTTGTATAACATAGTACTTTTTGTACATACCTCCCTGTAAGAAAAAAGTCCCCCTCTCCGTTTGCGCAAACGGAGAGGGAGTTTCTGGTTGGCACTGCGTAACCAGAATGGAACTATTCTCATCCGAGTAGTTGAAGCACAAGCTGAGGTTTAAAATTCGCCTGAGCCAGCATCGCAGTACCACTCTGAACGAGAATCTGGTTCTTTGTAAACTCAACCATCTCGGCTGCCATGTCCGCATCCCGTATTCGGGAATAGGCTGCCAGCATGTTTTCATGCGACATCATCAAAGAATGAACCGTATTCTCCAACCTGTTGTAGTAGCCACCAAGGCCTGCCCTTTGTCGATTCAGCTTGTCTAAAGCCACGTCGACATACCCTATCATGGCATTTGCCTGACCAACAGTGGAGATTGAGCGTTTAGACGCTCCATCGTAAAGATTCAGCGCCTTACCGCTCATTGTTGCAATATACGCTTCGATGCGCTGTCCCTGGTTCGGACCGATATGAAAGAACATGCTACCGGTACCACTTCCTCTTGCGTACATACCAGTGAGCATTTTCATACGGTTGAATTCAGCAGAGGTTGCGATCCTGTCGACCTCATCGATCAACTGTGATACTTCAACCTGGATCTGCTGGCGGTCCGAAGATGAATAGATACCATTGGCTGCCTGTACCGATAACATCCTTATCCTTTGCAGGATGGCGTTAACCTGGTGAAGAGACCCTTCGGCGACCTGTATAAAAGACAGCCCGTTTTGGGCGTTCTTTTCAGCCTGGAACAAGCCGTTTATCTGAGTATTCATCTTCTCAGATACGGCCAGGCCTGATGCGTCGTCTCCAGCCCGATTTATACGCTGTCCGGATGCAAGCCGTTCAATGTTACTATCCAACCTGTCTGATACCAGTTTGAGCTGCCTGTTTGCGAATATGGCACTCATGTTGTGATTGATTCTCATAAAACTCTCCCTCCCTTGAACTGTATCAGGAAGTTCCGCTTTTTTTGTCAGAACTTCTCCGGATTTTTCAGCTGTCATTCCCTTTGACAACAGGGTCCCGAAGGACCAAAGGTTATCTCCTTTTAATGGTGCCCGGACTGCCCATTATCCAGACATCATCGGCCGCTACGACGTTTCGGCAGCCGGTGATGCCCTCCCAACATCACCGGCTGCCGAAACAGCCGATATGCATGGACAGCCGCGGGAATCACGACCGGAGAGCGAGAATCAACACAACGAGTTTTCAAAGAACACTTTTGAGACTGGTGTCTGGTCACTTAGGAAAGTAACCGTAACACCGATTGAGGTTGCATGTTGGCCTGTGCCAGCATTGCAGTGCCAGTCTGCACAAGTACCTGGTTCTTGGTAAATTCTACCATAACTTCAGCCATGTCCGCGTCCCTGATACGGGATTCAGCTGCCTGAATATTTTCATACGCTGACATCAAACCTTTGGCGGTTAAGTCAAGCCTGTTATAATAGGCACCAAGGTCGGCACGCTGCTTTGAAAGCTTCTGTAAAGCAGCATCCATGATACCTATTGAGTTGTTAGCACCACCTGGTGATGTCAGTGAAAGAACAACCCTTCCAGTCGCGTCTCTCATGTTAAATGCCTGTGCGGTCATCGTGCCAACGAAGACACGTTCACGCTGATTGGCATTGGCACCCATGTGAAACCACATACTGGCTTTGGGGTTGATCTTGGAGAATTCACCAGTAAGAATCTTGAACCTGTTGAACTCTGCCTGAGAAGCTATCCTGTCAACTTCGTCAACCAGTGCTGAAACTTCAACCTGGATGAGCTGGCGGTCTTCATTGGTATAAATACCATTAGCCGCCTGGATAGCCAAAACCCTGATCCTCTGAATGATCTGTGAACTCTGATCCAAATACCCTTCGGCTGTCTGTACGAAAGACATACCGTCTTCAGTATTTCTTTCAGCCTGTCGCAAACCCTGAACCTGGGTTCTCATTTTTTCTGACACCGCAAGACCTGAAGCATCATCACCAGCCTTGTTTATACGAAGACCGGATGACAATTTCTCCATGTTTTTGTCCACTTCCCACTGGGTAAATTTCAGTGTTTTGTGGGCATTAACAGCACTCATGTTGTGATTAATTATCATTTTACACTCCTTTGTTACGTTTTTTCAGGCTTCCTTGCCACCGGTTCTCAAGGGCAGTAACGAACCGGCCAAACGATACCCTGGGTAACAGCTTTAGGAATATACACAGCCGTTACCGTAGTACCTGTTCCAGGCTTGTAAATGGGCTCATACAAAACTGGAACCCCGACCTGGAGCAGTTAAATGTAAATAACCACAACACAACCTCAAGTTTTCAAAGAACATGTTACGAAGAGACACCAGTCCCTGTTCGTCTATTCGGGCACCAAAGGGTTAATCTTTACCATCGTATTTTTTTGATAATACCGATTATAAACCTTTATAAGTATTTATAATAATATATGTACCAATATGCTGCTGATTTCATTTTTTATGCTTTTTTTATTAAAAAATGACCTGCAGTACAATACCGGAATCAATGCATTACGACTTCTTTTTTTAAATACTTTAAATAGATTTTTATTTGACATATGGGCATCCTGACATATCAGGTATTCTTGTACGTAAAAATGGGGACGTACATTCACATAAATACTTTGATTCACTTCGGCATACATACAAATTAAGGAGTTAAATCCATGAAAAAACTTGCTGTTACTATGCTTTGTGTTATTAGTATATTTGCGTTTTTACCGGTTGTGATGACAACCAGCCATGCTATCGCAAGTGCTGACACAGCTACACAACTTGATCACAACCAGCAACATGGCGAAGAACACGCGGAAGCGGATGGACATGGGGCAGCCCATAACCTGGGTGAAGAGTTGCCTCTTTGGACTGTTCTCCCCTTTGCAGGTATTTTACTGTCAATCGCCCTCTTCCCACTGGTTGCCCCGCACTTCTGGCACCAGCATTTTCCGAAGATCTCAGCCATGTGGGCATTGATATTCGCAGTCCCTTTTCTTTTTGTATACAAGGGAATCGCGGTATATGAAATTCTTCACATCTATATAATCGACTATATACCCTTTATTATTCTATTGTGGGCATTGTTTACAATTTCGGGTGGTATCTTTATTCGGGGTACAATGAAAGGCAACCCGGCAATCAATACCCTCTTAATTCTCATTGGTACCTTTCTGGCATCATGGATAGGCACAACCGGTGCCGCCATGCTGATGATACGCCCCATTCTTCGTTCCAATTCATGGCGGAAACACAGGGTTCATACCATAGTATTTTTTATTTTTCTCGTGGCAAACATTGGAGGTTCCCTTACCCCGCTTGGAGATCCACCGTTATTCCTGGGATTTCTGCACAGTGTACCCTTTTTCTGGACACTTAAATACATGATGCAGTTTATGGGATTCGCTGTAGCGATAATAATTGTTATATACTTTCTCCTCGATTCATATTTCTATTCAAAAGAAGATAAATCACAGGCTACTTCAGGTGAGAAAGAACCACTTAAAATAGAAGGCGCCCACAATTTAATATTTCTCATGGGAGTTATGGCTGGCGTAATATTCAGCGGCGTATACAAGCTTGGTTCTGTTGATATTCTTGGAGTTCACCAGACCATTCAGAATCTCGCCAAGGACGGCTTTCTTATACTCATGGGAATTTTGTCACTTGTCTTTACCAAACAGGCAATCCGAAAGGACAATGAATTCTCATGGTTCCCTATACAGGAAGTTGCATATCTCTTTGCCGGAATATTCATGACAATTATTCCGGCCCTTGCAATCCTCAAAGCCGGTGAACAGGGAGCCATGGCAGGACTTATCAGGTCGGTTAAGGAACCTGCTCATTATTTCTGGGTTACTGGTATTCTATCAGGATTCCTTGATAACGCACCCACATATCTCACTTTCTTTAACACTGCGCTTGGTAGTTTTTACTCCGGGATGCCTGAACCACAGGCAGTACATAACCTGATTGCCAATAAAAACATATACCTTGAGGCCATCGCTGTTGGGGCGGTGTTCTTTGGAGCCATGACCTATATCGGCAACGCACCTAACTTTATGGTAAAATCGATAGCCGAAGAAGCAGGTATACCAATGCCAACGTTTTTCGGGTACATGTTCAAGTATGCAATTCCGATCCTGTTTCCCATATTTATCTTAATTACATTAATATTCTTTTAATCTGAGTGAGGAAATATATTATGAGTAAAAAATATTATGAAGTAGTAATAGAAGGACATTATAACCTGGTATTTGGGGTACTAGAAGGTTTTATCCTTGGCTCCAAAAAAGACTGGAAGTACTGGTTCAGCGGTGACGCCGGTATCATTAAAGAAACATTCTCAGAAATAATAAGCGAATGGCTGTCCATAAAAACCAAGCTGCATCATATTATTATGGAAGAAGAACTCTGGAAAGAATTTGATTCAACCCTGAAGAAACATCCAGACAAGCCGAAAGTAAACAGGAAATATATTAAATCAGCAAAGCTTATTGATACCAGCAGGTTCGAGTTCAAATTTAGCGCGTATGCTGAAAAATACGGCGAAGAGATTAAATTGTTAATTAAGTCACTTCCCGATAATATTATCCTTCATAATTATAATCCACAGGAAACTATCAACGAAGACGCAAAGGGAGTTGAGATGTATGCCCCGGAACATAAGTATGTTCTTGAAGGATCAGGCACACTGGAGGGCAATATTGCAGATATTATCCAGGTAAGGAATAAATTTAAGGATAATCCTTTGATTGAAACCGACTATATTAAGCTTTTCTTTAAAGAGTAATATCATTATTATCATTATTATCATTATTTGTAAAAATCCCTGCAGACACCCCTGCAGGGATTTTTCTATTAAAATTAATTACCTCATGGGCTGTATCTTCCGATACATAAAAAAGAAAGGATACCATACCATATAATATAGATAATCAAATACATGAAAACACGAAAAAAGAAAATAGCAATCGCTGCCGGTTTGATTTTATTCCTTCTTTCACTGGGTACGTATGCTGCACTCAGGTCAGGATCACTGGAGAAGGAATATGTTTCTATAATTACACTGAAAAACAGTGAAGTCTTAAAACACCTGGATAACAAGATAACTGATAAACCCGAACAGAATAATGAGATCGAATCGGCATTCAAAAAAGTTAAAAACAATGTTCCAGAAATTGCCATTGTTGCATTAGCTGATAAAAATTATAATATCATAATTGCAGGTAAGAACAGCAGGCATTCACCAGGAAAGGATACGTTAGACTCTATCTTATCTGATTTCACCAGGAAGAAACTCCAGCCAAAAAACTCTTTTCCGCTAGTAATACGATATTATGATCAATCGCGGTTTTATATTTATGTTAACGAAGTAAACTCGTATTATATTCTCACCGTCTTTCCATATATCATGACAGACAGACAGGTACTGTCTTTCGCCCTGGAAACATTGCTAATTCTAATTATTTTTATTATACTTATTATGTCAGCCATTATTATAATTGACCGAAAAGAAGAATCAACAGAAGAAGAAAATACACCTGTTGCTGAAGATCATGTTCATGCAGAGAAAGCAAAAGACAGGCATTTTGTACTGAAAGAATGCGCTGGTACTATTAACGCTGATTCAGTATCCCTGCAGAAATACAACGATACAAACAAACTATTCTATACGTCGGCAGAATACAACGAAGGTGAGATTACCGTTCCACCCAAAAAGAATAGACATGAAACCATTTTAATTGATGATCTCATAGAGGAATTGTACAAACAAACTATCGTATTACTTGAAAAAAATACAACATGCATCATACCACTACTTAAAGACGATAAACTTAAAGGTGTAATAAGAATAAACCGTCACAATGCTTTTCGAGGAGATGATTTATCCAGGGTTGAGAGTTTTGTTTTATCTCATATTGATGAACTTGTCGAGATGGCCCAAATATAACCCTGTAGTATCAATTGCCTGTAACCATTTCGCTATGATACCTGAAATAGTTGATTCCTTTTTCAAAAATACCCTGCAACGACTCCAGTTCTTCTTCGTTCCAATCCTGATAATATCTTGACTGATGTGTCTCCCTGGATTCCATCATCGCGCCCCAGAATAATTTATCATAGAGTATATAATAATTACTGTATAATTCTTCAAGTTCATCAAGGTCTTCAATTGACCATGCCACATCATGTATAATATTCCACACATGAAAAAAATCATCGTACTTGATACCATATTCAGTTGGTTTTTCCAACCATCCTCTTATAAGATCAAGATTGCAAAAGATAATCTCATCAGAAATAATATTTATCCTGTTATCAGAACAGAAATCCATAAGCATTTGCATGTTTCCGAATATGGGGATAACACCAGTTGTTTCATTCACATATATACCATCCCTGGTATTACTATACCAGAGTATATACATATCCTGTCCATTTAGTTGAATTCTCAATACCTGGTAATTCTCAAACATCTTTAGTTTCCATTTTTAGTTGCGTATTTAATTATAAATATTATTATACTCATTATAGAATCATTGTCAATTTAAAATTATCAAGAGATATATTGTTTTCCAAAGAAAT